>JBEBQJ010000013.1:0-49726 GCA_040395455.1 Sphingobacterium yanglingense
AAGGTTGTGCTCTACCAACTGAGCTACTTTCGCTTGACGTGGTGCAAATATAGAGTAATAATGCTATTATGCAAAGAAAAAAGTAAAAAATAATAAAGAAAATTACATCTTAATCTTTTCAAAAATGAGGGTGCTCTCATAACCTTTTCCCTGAAGATAGCGTACTAGTTTGGCTTTGTCTTGTATACTAAGCTGTTGAAGCGGTGTGCTTACCTTTTTTTTAATAGTATCTGTCAGTTTCTCGTCGTATTCATCTAGGTCAATTTGTTGCAGGGCCATTTTTATTAACGGAGCAGATACCCGTTTTGCTTTTAGATGTTGCTGTATCTTAATCTTACCCCAGCCTTTAATTCTAAATTTGCCGAGCGCAAAAGCATTGGCATAACGTTCTTCATTCAGAAAATTAGTTGATATCAGCTCGCTGATGACCTGCTCTACATCTTCCATGTGTAATCCCCATTCATACAGTTTATCCCTGACCTCTTGCTGTGCTCGTTCTTGATAGGCGCAGTAGGCCTCTGCTTTCAATTTAGCTTGATGTGGGGTATATATCTTTTTAAACTGACGCTGTTCTTCCATACCACAAACTTATAGAAAAGCTTAGCATAATCCACTTTTACTTCTTAAAAATAATGATGAAATTTGTCTTTGACACAGAAGCTGGTTTCAGCTCCTGCTATTCGTTTTAATGCTCAGCTATGTATACTTTAGATACGGTTCTCCCTCACATTGCTTACAGTAGGAGTTATTTGCCGTTACCACAACTTGCATTTTCCATATTGGCTTATGATACCCGTAAGATTAGGGTAGGTAAAGAATGCCTTTTCTTCGCATTGGTACAACAGCGGGATGGACATCGTTATATTACGGAGGCGTACGAAAAAGGAGTTCGTAATTTTGTAATATCCGACTCCGAATTTGATGCTACTCTCTATAAAGATGCTAATTTTGTATGGGTAGATAATTCTTTTCGTGCGCTGCAGGAATTAGCTGCTTACCACCGTAGTCATTTTTCTATTCCAGTTGTAGGTATTACGGGAAGTAATGGAAAGACAATCGTTAAGACTTGGTTGCATCAGTTGATTTCTGTAGAATACAATTGTTACCAGAGCCCCAAAAGCTATAATTCGCAACTCGGCGTAGCCTTATCGTTATGGAATCTTACACAAGAACACGAGATTGCGCTTATCGAAGCGGGCGTAAGTAAGGTTGGTGAGATGGATGTTCTAGAAAAAATGATTCGTCCTACATTTGGTGTCTTGACCAGTATCGGTCCTGCTCATCAGGAAGGGTTTGACTCGATAGCAGTTAAGCTTGAAGAGAAATGGAGACTATTTAAAGGAGCGAAAACTATTGTAGCTCCGTCTACTGCGTTGGACGCCTCGCTATCTGGATATTCGGCCTGCATTACCTGGGGGCAGAATGTTGCGGATAATCTTCAGGTGTTAAGTTTACAGAAAGAAAGAGATAGTACAGTTTTAGCATTACTTTATGATGGGCAAGAATTTTTGATGCCTGTTCCTTTTATCGACAAAGCATCGATTGACAATGTTCTGACATGCGTATTGGTGATGTTGACAATGGGCTATGCTGTAGATGTTATTAAAGCACGGGTTTCTAGCTTGCGCTCCTTAGAAATGCGACTACAGTTGAAGAAGGGTAAATATAATAATAGTATTATTGATGATACTTATTCTAATGATTTAGCATCGTTGCAGATAGCGTTGGATTTCTTGTCCCAACAAAATCAAAGTACAGTTAAGAAGCTAATCTTGAGTGATTTCGAAGGAGAGGATTGGACTGCTTCCTCTATTTCTAGATTGACCAATTTGCTTAATGTGCAGTCCCTGAGTCAGGTCATTTTAGTTGGTAGCCGCTTGGAAAGTCTGCAGAAACGTTTATCTATTCCCTCTTTGTTGTTTGAATCTACAGACACGCTGTTAGCGTCGTTAGAGCGATTGGGGTTAAAAGATAGTGTCTTATTGTTAAAAGGAGGTCGTAAGTTCGGCCTGGAACGAATAAGTCGCCTATTGGTAGAAAAATCTCACGATACGACTTTAGAAATTAATCTTAAAGCCTTAGAGAATAATCTTTCACAATACCGGTCTTGTCTGAAGAAAGAAGTTCGGATCATGGCTATGGTTAAAGCTTTTTCATATGGAAGTGGTAGCTTTGAGGTGGCCAATGTCCTTCAGTTTAACAAGGTCGACTATCTGACTGTAGCTTTTGTAGACGAGGGAGCAGAGCTTCGTCGTGCGGGTATCACATTGCCCATTATGGTGCTCAGCCCACACGAAGGAACTTTTGATGATATGCTATTGTATCGGTTAGAACCAGAGATTTATTCCGTTCGTATATTGAAGGCATTCGTCGATTTTTTGAAAGAGCGTCAAATAGAAGCTTATCCTGTACACCTAAAGTTAGATACTGGTATGCATAGACTTGGGTTTATGGCTCATGAAATACAGGAAGCTTTAAATGTTATTTGTGCTAACGATGAAATCCGAGTAGTGACGGTATTTTCACATCTGGCTGGGGCTGGGAGTCAAGAACTCAAATCTTTTTCTAATGAACAGATTCGACTGTTTAGAGACATGACAGTACAGATTGAGTCTGAACTGGGATATAGCGTTATAAAGCATATCTGCAATACCTCAGGTATAGTCCATCATCCGGAGGCCCATTTCGATATGGTGCGGTTAGGGATAGGGGCATATGGTTTTGACATGGCTCCAAATGGCTTACAGTTGGATGAGGTTGGTAGCTTAAAGACTACAGTAACGCAAATTAAGTCCCTCTCCAAATGGGAGACTGTGGGATATGATAGAAAAGGCGTATTGGCGCGAGACTCGAAGATAGCAACAGTCAAAATAGGCTATGCAGATGGTTATGATAGGAGATTGGGTAATGGAGTGGGAAAAATGAGTATCAATGGTAAGTTAGTGCCGACCGTCGGGAATATCTGTATGGATATGTGCATGTTGGATATTACAGATGTTGATGTTCATGAAGGGGACGAGGTATTGGTATTTCCAGATATGAGCCAGATAGCACAAGATATTGGAACTATTCCCTATGAATTGTTAACAGGTATTTCATCTCGGGTAAAAAGAGTGTATTTTTACGAGTAATATTTTATAGTTTTGAAGTGTGTTTAAATGACAATAACGCACTTTTTTTATTCTAAAAATGTCCAAAAAACTTTAAAAATGACCTTTTGGGGGACGAAATGGGGGACACGATAAGTAGCTTTAAAGATGAATGTAAATATCAGTAAATCAATAAATAATGTTAGGAATGCTTATTTAAAAACATCCGATAAAACATCAAAAAATTGGAAGATTGTAATAAAATATACCTCCCCAAGTGGTAAAATAAGAGAATGGTCAAGTGCTTTTAAATTAAATAAGCTACCTTTTGTTAAAGATGGTAAGGCTATTTTAGGGATGTATAAAGAACGTTTGCAATACGCTCTTTCACTCGTTGATACGCTAAATATCAAAATAGCAAATAATTTGTTTGATACCGCAGAAGGTGATTTTGATGTAGAAAAAATAGATAGTCCATTTAAAGATTTTCTTAATGATTGGTTACGCTACAAAAGTACGGAGGTTAAAGGGCAAAGCTATGAGATATACAATAATAAAATAAACGTTATCAAAGATTACCTACAGCAAACCAACAGAGAGGAAATAACCCTCCGAGATTTCAATACCTATAATGAAATAAATAGTCTGCTGAAATGGGTTAAAGAAAAGAATGGGGATAGTAAACCTACATACAATTATTATCTAGGAATCATTAAAGATGTGTTTAAACATATCACCAACGTAGACGGTACGCTACACCCAACACAATTAATAACACATAAATTCAGCAATTATAAAATAGGTAGAACCTCTAAGAACTTAGCTTATAGAGATGTAGATAAAGCTATTGAGATACTTAGTAAATACAATCAAAATCTAGGTTTATTGGGCAAGACAATTTACTACACACTTCACCGCATTGATAGTATTGTTCAATTACAGTTTAAAGATTTTGATTTAGTAAATAATCTGATTTATATAAATAAGGACATTATAAAAACAGGAAACCCCGTTACTATCCGCATACATAAGAACTTATTACCTATTATTACGGAGTACGTTAATACGCATACGGTTAATGCAGATGACTATTTTTTCGGTAGCATTGACAATAGCAATGGTTTTAAATCAGTAAGGTTATTTGCACCGCATCCAACTAAAAAGAGATTGTTCAGTGATAATTTTAGACACTTCAAAGTGCATAAAGATACGGATAGAACAATATTTACAACAGGCCATACCCTCTATTCGTTCAAACATTCAGGTGTAAATTACTATAAAAAATATTTTACGGATAACGTTATTATAAAGATTACAGGTCATAAAGATGAATCTATTTTAAAAACCTACAGCAAAGATTTTGAAGCTATAATAGATGAAGATTTATTTAATTTATTGCCTTGATTTTAATAAAAGAAACTCTAATTTTGGTGTTAATCAGTTTAATTAATCTAATATGTTTTTTTTGATATTAAAATTAATAGGATTGGCGTTTTTAGCTATTCTTATTTATGGGTTTCCAATGATTCTTGTAGGGGCACTAGGAGATACAGTACAACAGAGAAACAGTTCAAAGGGAGGTTACTTCTTTGCGGTTGGTTTAAATGTTTTATTGCAAACATATGTCTATTCAATTTATACCGCAATCTTGTTTAAATTGTCATATAATTATATCAACAAAGTAGATACAATAAATTGGATAATTTGGATAGTGGTATTTTTCTGTAATATAATTCCTATTTATAATTTTTACGTAGTTACTAGCGGAAAAGTTAAAGAGGGTAATCCAAATCACAGTGTGGTAAATGTAGATTCTTTTGGATTTGTTGTTATGACTTCATTTGTGATTTATTTTATATTTTTATTTTTCCCTAATACATTAACTTATTATAGTTGGATACCTTTTATTTGATAGCCCGATAGGGGCAAGCATGATAATGCGCCCCCTAAAAATAACCTGGTAATAACCCCACAATTACCAATAATAACCCCCACTATCTAGCCCCCCTACAAAAGCTTTTTTCATTTATTCAATTGTCATTATTTACACTGTATCCGCTTATTTAATTAAATAATGGCAAATAACGGCATACGCTGTAGTGCCTCTGTGTTTGAATTACCTATCAAAAATTTTCTAGGAATTTTTTACAACCAAAATAATGACATTTTTATGACATAGTTACAGTTGGTGAATTTACTGTAAAATACCCTGTATATGATTTTCAAATGACAAAAAGGGTTAATTAATGACACACTTACTATGTAAAGAACCTTGTTAAAGGGTATGTCTTGATATATATTATTAAGGAAATAACAGAGATGGAACGAGTATTATACTTGTTTCTTTAGGTCTTCCCAAGGTGGTGGATATTAATGTAAAAAAACAATGAATGATATAATAGATTACAATGTACTTAATAATTTAATAAATAATACAGTGATTACGGAATACGATAATAGTATCAAATCATTATCAAAATCTAAGTATGAAAGACATATACATATAGGTAAGACTAACATAGTCTTAAGACACCTAAAGAAGCTTAAAAAGATAGAGGTAACCAAAAGAAGTAATGTACAAGGTAGGAAAGCAACTTTAACACCTGAACAAGCTAAAGAGAATCAAAAAGAATCTAACAGAGTGTATAAAAGATTGGCAACAGCATTAAAGAATCTAAATAGTCTTGAAGAGAAAGAGAAACTTAAAGATGGTGTAATTGATACTATTACATTCAAGCCTAAACCAACTAACAAAATGCTTTCATACTGGTTAATGAATATGTATAGTGCATTTGATTTTGATTATTTCATAACATTGAACCATACGGATAAGTATATTCTTAACAGATTTGAAGCAAAGAAAACTAAAACATTTGATGAGTATTGGTATAACATCCAACAGGATAAATATGTTAAGCAGGGCAATGTTAGTTTAGAATCTTTAAAACAAAAAGTATCGGATTTTATAGCATACATAAAAAAAGAAAATAGAATAAAAATACATTACTACATAGTACGTTATGAAAAGAACATAAAAGATAATTGGCACGCACATCTAGCAATTAAATTAACTAAACCCAATGTACTGAACATTCACAACTATTTAAATAATAGATGGTTGTATTCAAGATTTAGAAAAAAGACGGTAAAGAAGATTAAGACAAATAATAAGCACCAACAGATTAGAAATGTGCTAAGTTATATGTTCAAAAAATTAGACCATTACGGAGATGCTATAGAGTATGAAGTATACGGAATTAACGCCAATACGCCTATTTCTTACATTACTAAAAAAGATAATAGAGGTAATTATGATATGAGAATGTTTGAGCAATTTAAATTAACGGCATAACTATTTGCTACTAAATATATATAATGAAAAGGTGTCGTTAGCCTTATTTTCATTTAGCCCCTACTATTAATTTAGAGGGGCTTTTTTATGTGCGTTTCAGCATAGTTTGTGAGGTGCTGAAAATTGTGGAACGAGATGTTATTTGCAGGCTTCCAGTGCTTTGTCGAACTCGTTTTGTGCATTTTTTACTTCTTCAAAGCTCCAATCTTTATCGATTCCCCGTTGATGTAAAGTGTTAAGATTGTCTTGCATTAGACTGCCACAATATTCGACTTTTCTGAGTTTTTTATCAGGATTCGTGTATGAGCGAGCAGTTTTGTAACATTCGCAAACTTCCTTACCTAAGCTTGTAGGTGAAGTAGGAAATAAAATCGAATAGGCCGATAAAATAGCACCCCCTACAAGAGCGAAAACTATTATATTTCTATTTGTCATTATAGTAAGTTGTTTTAATAATTATTCCTTTTTACCCCACTTCCGCCACAACAAGTACATTGTTTCGAACCTGATGAGGCACAAGATTCCCCATGTGTTTCTTTTTTACAATCTCCGTGAAAATGACTTGCAGGGTCGGTGCAATATCCGTAAGTAGGTATTACGCCTGAACCTTCACATTTATCGCACATTAACGTGTTTTCTCGCTCGGGCTTGTTCTTGATATGACGAGGAGTTGGATTCTCTTCTTTATACTGAATATACAGCCCTATACCTATCCCAAGGATAATACAAATAAGTAAACTTCTCATAATTATGATGATAAACGACAAATGTACGACATGTCGTATATACTTCAAAATTGAAAATGAGAAACTTTGTCAAATATGGCAACGAAGAATCCTAAAGATGAGAAACTGATTGTGTTATTTGGGCAAAATGTACGCAGAGTAAGAGAGGAGAAAGGAATGACAATGAATGAACTAGCCTATAAATGTGAAGTTGAATACGGTACTATAAGTACTATCGAGCGAGCTATTGTGAATTGCTCTATTACTACCGCATATCGCATATCTAAAGCTTTAGAAGTGCCTTTGGACTATCTTATTGCCCAAGATAGTTAATGTTTTTATCATGTCTTAAATCATCTATAATTTACCGTACGAGTTTATCCCATCCAATAGTACGTTTTATTTAATTATGTTGATGTATAATATCTCTATTGATAAGAGTAATGGTATGTACATCCTTAATTAATAACAGAAAATAAACATACGGAATTACGGCACGGGTATAGCCTACAATCAATTATTATTCAATAGTAATGTGGAATCCTCAAATCAATACAAAGTACCTTAAAACCTCTTATGTGCTGTCTTAAATCAATTATCTTTTTGTTTTAAAGTAGCATCAAAAGCAATGTAAAGTGTCTTATATTTGTGGTATGGAACAGGTCTTAACAGTAACTATTTTAGACTACTTTAGAAAGATACACAATGCAGAGATAATAAGTTCAAATGGAATTGAGTTGTTAAATAAATTGAAAGAATTTGAACAGATACATTTAGCTAATAAAGTAGATTTTAGCGGTTTTAGAGGGCTTAATTTTGAAAGTATACTTGAGGTTGTTCAGCAGGATATACACCGTATAGAACAATCCCATAATCTTTATAAGTCAAAAGGTAATTTGATTACAGGTAATACCAAGCAGGGGAGTATTGAGCAAAAGAATAAAGAGTATATTCAAATGATAGATGAAAATAAAATAGGTGATAGACTATATGCTAAAGTGATGGACAAAGCAAAAGATAAGAAGCCTAAAAAATCGATAAAGCAACAGGCGGAGGAGGATGTTAATAGTACTATACTTAAACGTAGAATAGGCAAGCGTTAAAGGGTTATTTGCCCCATTGGGGGATAAAATGGGGGTTAAAAATAAATAATTAACTGATTTTCAGTTATATTGAAAAAAGAGTGTATTTTTACGAATAATTATGTTAAAGAAGATTTTTCAACGGTTACTCTATTATTTGATCAAAGGTACATTGGTCATCGTTCCGGTAGCAGGTGCTATTTTTTTGATTGTATGGATTGTAGCATCTTTGGATAATGCATTGAATATTACGCAGCATTTTTTGGAAGATGAAGAGGGGCATCCTTTGTATATCCCAGGTATTGGTATCTTGACTGTTGTCGTACTTTTGATTATTGTAGGTCTTGTTTTTACGAGCTTAGTGACCGAGCCCATTAAGCATTGGTTAAATAGAACAGTCAATCGTATTCCTTTGTTTAATACCTTATATTCCTCTATAAAGGATTTTACGGAAGCTTTTGTTGGAGATGCCAAAAAATTTAATGAACCCGTTTTGGTCGAAGTCAATGAGACTGGCTTAAAGAAGATTGGTTTTCTGACGCAAAGAGATCTCGGAAAACTCGGTTTACCTGATGAGGTTATCGTATATTTTCCGTATTCGTATTCCTTTGCGGGGCAGGTGGTGGTGGTGCATTCTTCTCGCGTCACCAAGTTGAATATGAGTGCAACCGACGCGATGAAATTAGTGGTCTCTGGCGGGGTTTCCGGAATAGAATAGTGGAGATGTCTACTTTTTTTAAGCGTATATTCAATAAAGAAGACGTAAAGCAGCACAGTATGTTGGCGCTAGAGGCTCAGTTGTCTTTAGAACAGAGTCGGTTGGATAAAGAACTTTTGGTCGCTTATTTTGAAGACGAGAAGTCTGTTTCCACAGATTTTAGTAGCTACATGCAAAATGTTCTTCAAGACAGACATGAGGTAAGCGTTCCTTTAGCCAAAGAGCTTAAGAACCTAGAGCGCTATATCGCCCTGTTCGTTCTTTCTAAAAGAAACAATATCCAGGTTCTGTATGATTTTCCCCTAGAACCGCAGCCTATAGCTATCGCTCCGTTTATATTGTTTCCTTTAATTCAGAATGCGCTTCACTACGGGTATCATGGAGAGAGGAAGTATCCTGTCCGAGTGCGGGGCCGCTTACTTGGCGGAACTCTAGTTTTGGAGGTAAGTAATCGGGTCAATCATTACTTGTCGGACCAAAGTCAAACAGAAGTTGTCAAGCTTTTTAAATCTCGACTGGAGCATGCGTATATGGATAATTATGACTTGATTTTAAATAGTAATAGCAATATTTTCAAATCTTCCTTAAGGCTAAGGCTGAAAGCTTAAATTTGTGTTAATATTAATGTAATTATTTTATAACAATTGTTTTTTTAAAGCACATTTCTTTATATTTATATAAGGGTTATTAAGATAACTAATTGTCGGATTTAAATACGTAAAAAATGATAGGTACGTTAATAGAAAAGGAAGAAATCAACAACTATAAGATTGTTGCTGCAGAAGGAAATAAAGTTGAAGAGCTACGTAGTAAATTGAATGACGCGCAGCGTTTGGGCAATGAGTTTAAGTCCAAAGTGGCTATTGTATTTAATACGGAAGATGGTCCTATGCGAGTAGAAACTACCGTTTGGTCTCTTACGGATAAATATATTCAAATAAAAAGCGGTGTACTGATTCCGCTCTCAGCAATTATAACTGTCGAGTATTAGAATATAAAAAAAGGTCCAAATTTTGGACCTTTTTTTATATTTTAGAAATCAAATTTGATGCGGGCACGGATACCTGATTTTGAGACCCCGGGTTGATCAAGGTAGTTTAGTCTTCGGACATAATCGACTCGTAATATCTTGAAGATATTAGAAAGTCCCACACTGGCTTCCATATAAGGTTGAGAACCAAAAGTGAAAGAAGAAATCTCGCCATCAGAATTTGTTTGCCAAGCATAGACTTTATTGTTTAAGCTTGGGTTGTTTTCATCTCTTAATCCTCCATATAGTGCTTTGAAGCTAAACACCTCACGTAACTGTAGACGTTTTACCAGAGGTATTTTATTTAGGATAAAACCATTCATATAATACTGTATATTCATAGCCGCGTGATGGTCAGAAATAAACTCCATAAAATTCATGAGGTTATAAGACTGCAGCTGATAGGCATACGTCTGATTGGCCCTGTGTAAGGTGAGTAATGGATAAGGGATATCCTTTCCTAAGGTATAGTTTCCATCCAATGTAACGTCAGCATATCCTAGCTGCGATAGATACACGCGTTTGAAAGCACTTGCCGTAAAATTATGGTAGTTCTGCTCACCATCTAATAGCCCTTTGATACCAGCAGTATAGTTTACTGTAAATATTGGATACTGGTTGAAAATAGGAGTTCTATATAGTTTACCTTGATAGTACTGTTCATTGGGAGCCCAACGTAGGCCTAGACTCACTTCTGTTGTATTTAATTCATTTATCAAATACGGATCTCCTTGCTCAGGTCTCATCTCATAACGGATAACCCCGCCTGGCTGTTGTTTCCATTTACTCAGACCGGCAGTTATGGATAAGTGGTTTTCAAACTCAGCCTTGTAATCAAGCCTATAGATATCATTGTAAAGATAACTTTTATTTTCGCCACGCTTGAAGGATAATAAAACGTTGTCCTCTTGAATGAATTCTAGATTTTGTCCAGGGATTTTGGTGTCATGCTGCACCGATGCCCGTATATAATGTTGCGGAAACTTATAAACAGACTTATTGTTTAGAGAGTATGTTCCGCTGACAAAATATTTCCATTTTTTGTCTTCGAAACCATAGGCGGCATAGGCTTCAGAGTAGAATCGGGTACTTAAGCTTTCTGTTGTTCGACCACCTACACGAAGACGAAGCCCTTCTACGGGGTTATAGCTGTAAAACGTATTTACAGGGCCAATCTCTACCGGACCAGCTTGTTTGTACCCCGATAATAGTAAGGCACTGATGTCCATAAATCTTCTAAATGACGTCATCAGTTGCAAGGTGTCGATATTATGATAAATGTTCATCTCTGATTTGCTCAGCGGTTCATGACGTAAGGTAGCCCAATAGCTTTCTCTTACTTCCTCGGTTCGAGGAGGAGCTGGCACTTTGACGATATCATCGCCTGCATAGATGCTATCAGGTTGCTGTCTACCACTTATATAGTCCTTATAGAATACAATGCGATTGCCGCGGATACCTTTACCTTTTCCGGTTATGGCAAAATCAATACCGAGACTGCTTCTGTTTAGAAAGTACTTGTTTCGGTTGTCTTTCGCAAATGCCAGTTCGATATCCAAATCACGGACAAAGTTAAGGTTGATGTCATCACTAACTTTCATCTTTGCTCCCTGAACAGCATAATTGCCATCTAATGTAATGTAGAGTTTTCCTTGAAATAAAAAGTCACTTTTATTTCGTGGAAAAAAACTGAGTTCAACAAGCCAAGGTTGTTCCGACTTGATAGTATCGGTGATATAAAACCTATAGAATGTAGGCGAACTATTGGCAATAGGACTTAAGAATTGATTAGTCAGTAAACTAATATTACTATCATAAATGTCTATCTTCTCATATAATTTATTAAAATAGGAAGATAAGCCTTCGTTGTCTATAAACTTAGGGTCAAATTCGGCTCGTTGTTCTGCTATGATATACTGTTTCGTCTTGTTCGGGTCTTTTCTGTAGTATATTTTTGAGACCTTCTCCTCTATAAAAGCGGGTAATACGTAGCTCTCGGTTGCAGTAGAGTCCTCTTTTTGAAAGAGAAATTGATAATTTTTAAAAACCTTTTTATTGACAAATTTTGGTGAAAGATTGCTTAGGCCTAGTGATATTTTTTCGTATTGTTCATATTCAGCGTATTCTTGCCCCGTCAATCGATTTTGGTCCCGATGTGCAATTACTTGGCGAATGAGTTCGACAGCAGGATTGTTTTTATTTGAATATTTAAGCTTTGGTCGCTTCACGATTACTTCATCAATTAGATTCTCCGGGTCAAGCAATAGGTCAAAATTTGTTTTGTCGCCACTTAGGTCCAACATCTGATCATGATACCCAACATAAGATACGCGGACTTTAACCTGCCTATTTGGTAGACTAAGATTGAAAATTCCATTATCATCCGAATAGGTCTTTTGTTGTCCCCCCACTACAGCTATAGTAGCAAAAGAAATAGGCTCTTTATTTTGTTTATCTAGGATACGGCCACGTATCTGAATTTCTTGGGCATTTGCAAAGCTGAAGAAAAGTATACCAATAAAAAGAAATATGCTGTTGTTGATTAGCTCTCTCATGTTTAAACAACTACGTTTTTACTTTTGACTTTAAGACAGTTTAATTCAAAAGTGTAGTGCAAATTACGAGCATATTTTTCAAATATAAAAATATCAGAATTGAGTTTGACCTTTTTATGATAAAAGTCTAATGGTCTAAGTTTTGACTATAAAATTGGTGCTTGTTATCAACAAGGGGTGGTGTTGTAACAGGATTATTCTGTTCGGTTCGATATTAGGGGTGATAAATGAAAGCTGTTAATTAACAGCTTTCATTTCTATCAATTCTGAGGCAATTTTCCCATTCCAAATGTATTTTACTCGTTTTCGAGTCTTTTTGTACTGGTATTCTTGGGCATCTTCATCAATGACTTCTCCCTCTTCAATATCTTTGATTATTAAATTTTTGTCTAGGTTATGTTCAGAAGGGAAGAGAATTTTCTCTTCATGGTAGTAGATGCCTGCGTCTCCAACAGTGTAACGGTTAAACATTGGGATAATCTCATTGCCATTCCAACTAAAATAATAGTATTCACTAGGTATGCCACATGCTTCACCCAAAAATCCTATACGTATAATATTTTCCAACCCCTCTAAGCCCATGTTGGGTAATAATTTATGTTCTGAGTAACGTTGTTCGGAAAGCCCGGCAGGATAGTACACTTTAGTTTGGAGATTATGATTTGTATCGAAGCACTTTATCTGTAGCATATAGGCTTCAGGACTATAGGATGTCTCCTTATCACGACGCAAAAAACCGACACTGAAAATAGTACCATCTTTATGTTGCATGCGCCCTATTGCCAAAAGACCAGACCAGATGAATCCCTCTTTTTGTTTCCCCTCTTTGACATACGATATCTTACGCCAAGGGGCTTCGAATCCTCTCGCTGTAGAATTGTTATAGCAGTCTGATTTAATAATAACCAATGTTTCCTGTGGAATAGAGTCCAAAAGCTTGCCCTTAGTCCCAGGATAATCTCTAATGTAGGCTACATCAGCAAAGACATGAGCTGTATCACCTTTTTCTTTCATCCAGAAGTCGTAGCCTTCTTCTAAAATATAGGCTGCGGGTTCTTTCTGTGCAAATAGTGGGCTGGAACATAGCAGCGTTAATAAACTGAAAAGTATATTTTTCATGTGTTGTTGTTACAATATTTAATGCGAATTACCGAAAAAAAATAACCTGCACAATCACTGAAAACGGGGATAAAAAAAACCTCACTTTTGTGAGGTTTTTAATTTATGCCTGGTGTTATTTATCCCAGAGATGTTAAGCTTTCTTCTAAGATTTCAATCTTAGCTAAAGCATCTGTCTTTTTATTCCGTTCGTTTTGTATCACTTCAGGTTTCGCATTCTGTACAAAACGTTCGTTCGATAATTTTTTATCTACCGATACCAAGAATCCTTTTAGATAGTCGATTTCCTTCGTGATACGTTCTTTTTCGGCTGCTACATCAATATTCTCCGTATCTAGTTTTACATAACACTCACTTTTTCCGGCCAAAAAGCTTATTGCGCCTGTTACCTTTTCCTGTACAAAAGTCAGCTCAGAAATGTTAGCCAGCTTGATGATACTCTCTTGATATTTAGAGAAATCAATATCTACTGTATTTATAGCTAGGGGAAGTGCTGTTTTAGGAGACATGCCTTTCGAATTACGGATATTACGTACCTCGGAAATGATGTGTTGTACAGAAGCAAATTCTTTGATTATCTGTTCATCAAAAGTCGTTATTTTAGGGAATTCGGCAACGATTACACAGTCTTTTGCTTCGCGAGTGCCAAATAACTCATCGTGCCATAGTTCTTCCGTTAAGAACGGCATAAATGGGTGAGCTAAGGTCAGTACTTTTTGGAACAATATTTTTGCTGTTTCTAACGTTTCTGACTCGATAGGTGTTTGGTAAGCTGGTTTGACCAACTCTAAGTACCAAGCACAGAAATCATCCCATATCAATTTATAGGTCGCCATCAGCGCGTCGGATAGACGGTAGTTGTTGAAGTGTTCTTCGATTTCGACCACAGCTTGGTTAAAGCGACTTTCAAACCATGTAGCTGCAGTTTTTTGAGCAGCTGTTGCAGGGGCGTCTACTGTTTCCCATCCTTTTACAAGGCGGAAAGCATTCCATATCTTGTTCGCAAAGTTACGTCCTTGTTCGCAGTAGGATACATCAAACATAAGGTCATTTCCTGCAGGAGAAGATAATAACATACCTACACGTACACCATCTGTACCATATTGAGCCATTAACTCAATTGGATCTGGTGAGTTCCCTAAAGATTTGGACATCTTACGCCCTAATTTGTCGCGTACGATACCTGTTAAGTATACATTACGGAAAGGTGGCTTTTGCGTGTAGTCGTGGCCCATAATGATCATCCGGGCGATCCAGAAGAAAAGAATCTCTGGAGCTGTCACTAAGTCATTAGTAGGGTAGTAGTATTTAAATTCCTCATTTTCCGGGTTTCGTACACCGTCAAATACAGACATAGGCCATAGCCCTGAAGAGAACCAGGTATCTAACACATCTTCTTCTTGGTGAATGCCATTAGCAGATTTCCCTTGCATTTCAAACTCTTGAATAGCTTCCGCTTCTGTTTTAGCAACCACCCACTCGTTTTTATCATTGTACCAAGCTGGAATACGTTGTCCCCACCACAATTGGCGAGAGATACACCAATCTTTCACATTTTCCATCCAATGCTTGTACGAGGCAAAGAATTTTTCTGGTATCAGTTTGATGGTACCGTTTTCTACATATTCCAATGCTGGTTTAGAAAGTTCTTCCATTTTGCACCACCATTGCATCGAAAGCTTTGGCTCTATAACAGCATCAGTACGCTCAGAAAAACCCACTTGCGACTTATAGTCTTCGATTTTCTCAATCTGATTAGCCTCTTCAAGCATTTTGGCTATCTTTTTGCGAGCGATAAAACGATCTTCGCCAACTAGTATTTCTGCTTTTTCGTTTAATGTACCGTCATCATTCAAGATGTCGATAACAGGTAGATTATGTTTCTGTCCAAGTTCGTAGTCGTTTAGATCGTGCGCAGGTGTCACCTTAAGACAGCCAGTTCCGAATTCAATATCAACATATTCGTCTTGGATAATAGGGATTTCTCTGTTTAATAACGGTACTAATACCGTTTTTCCTTTTAGATGTGCATAGCGCTCATCATTTGGATTGATACACACTGCCGTATCCGCCATAATGGTTTCGGGGCGGGTAGTCGCGATAATAACATGCTCGTCGCTATCTTTTATTTTATAACGGATATAGTACAGCTTCTGATTGACTTCTTTGCGTATTACCTCTTCATCAGACAGCGCTGTTTTTCCCTGCGGATCCCAGTTTACCATACGTACACCGCGATAAATATATCCTTCTTTGTAGAATTTGATAAATGTATCGATTACCGATTCGGATAATTCAGGGTCCATGGTAAATTTGGTGCGGTCCCAATCACAGGAAGCGCCAAGTTTCTCAAGTTGTTTGAGGATAATACCACCATATTTCTCTTTCCATTCCCAGGCATGTGTCAAGAAATCTTCACGAGACAAGGACTTTTTATCAATCCCTTGTTCCTTAAGCATGGCGACGACTTTGGCTTCTGTAGCGATCGATGCGTGGTCAGTACCAGGGACCCAACATGCATTTTTACCTTGCATACGGGCGCGACGAATCAGTACATCTTGAATAGTATTGTTCAACATGTGGCCCATGTGTAGCACTCCAGTGACATTAGGCGGAGGCATTACAATAGTGTATGGTTCGCGTTCATCGGGTGTAGAACGGAAAAAACCATTCTCCATCCAATAGGAATACCATTTGTCTTCTGCTTCTTTTGGATTGTAAGTTTTTGCTATGCTCATTGCTATAAATATGGCGTAAAAAGTGTACAAAAATAAGGATTTAAGCTGTGAAATCCCACTTTCTTAAGTCAAATAAAGAAGAGGTTAGCTATAAACTGTTAAAAAAATGTTAATACGTGATTAAGAGATTGATAATTAAGCGTAAATTTGCTCGTTTTATAAAGGAATAGGATGCAGAACTTGGTTAATGAGTTAAAAGCTTTAACTCGTTATTTTTTATTTTGGTTGATTATATGTTTTATTGATCGCTTTATTTTTATCATCTCTTTTTTTGAGAAAATAAAGGGAAGCTCTTTGCTGGATGTACTACGGATTTTCTATCATGGATTATTCTTAGATTTTTCAGCAGTTGCTTATATCTGTGCGATTCCATTTTTCCTCTATTGTATTTTGAGCTTTATGCCTAAGGTCAAGTTAAAGCGGAAGGTTTTGGATGTGTATACATTGATTGCCTTGTTGGTTTACTTTGGTGTTTCATTTATCAATATCAATATCTATCGAGAGTGGGGTGATAAGATTTCAAAGCGAGCCATTGATGCATTCTGGGCTTCTCCGTCTGGTGCAGTTGCCTCCGCCGAGTCGACACCTATTTTTGTGCCTATCGCCGGAATAATACTAGGCATTGTTTTAGGGTATTATCTCTACAGATATCTTTTTAAATCGGTCTGGTTTTTTAATATAAAAAAATCTGTACCGAATGTGATGAAACTAATTATTGGTTTGTTCATTCTCTTTACGTTCATCCGTGGGGGCTATGGTAGAGCTCCTCTAAATCCAAGTAAGGCGTATTTTTCAGAAAAGACATTTTATAATCACGCAGCGGTAAATACACAATGGTCACTATTGCGTGACTACTTTACCCGTAGTACATTGCTACGCAATCCTTATCCTTTCTATAGCGATGATGAATCGATAAAAGCTGCAATAAAGCCCGCATTCGCGCATAATCCAGATTCTTCTCTGCAGATACTGACAACAAACCGACCCAATGTTGTACTTATTATGATGGAGAGTTTTGTCGGCGACTTGGTATCATCTTTAGGAGGAGAGAAAGGGATAACACCGAATCTAGAGAAATTGATTCATGAAGGAGTTCTTTTTGATCATATTTATGCTGCTTCCGATCGCTCAGACAAAGGGATGATCGGTATCTTGAGTGGTTTTCCAGCCCAAGGTCCAGAAAGCATTATAAAGTATATACCAAAACATGAAAATATACCTGCCATAGGTGAGGATTTGGACAAATTAGGGTATAGTAATTCTTTTTATCATGGTGGGCAGAGTGAGTTTTACAATTTTAAGTCCTATATGTTGACCCACGGTATTGATCGGGTGGTGGATCAGGCCAATTTTGGACTACATGAAGACCGGGCTTCTTGGGGTGTCTATGATCATGTCATTTTTAATAAAATGATTAAAGATTTCAAAAAAGAACAGCAACCCTTTTTTTCTACTATGTTTACATTAATTAACCATGAACCTTTTGATTTAAAGGGAAAGTATAAGTTTGGAAACGATAGTAATGCCAACAAATTTAGGAGCACCGCCTATTATACAGATTCGGTTATTTTTGACTTTATAGAAAAAGCCAAACTTGAATCTTGGTATAGCAATACCCTCTTTGTGTTGATTGCCGATCATGGACATCGCTTACCTACCGAGAAATGGGACTTGTCCCACCCTAATAGGTTCCACATCCCATTAGTGTTTTTTGGAGATGTTATTAAGAAAGAATACAGAGGAAAGGTGATTTCCAGAATAGGTAACCAAACCGATTTAGCTGCAACCCTGTTGCAGCAATTAGATGCGAGTAGTGAACGTTATCCTTGGAGTCGGGATCTTTTCAATCCTACTACACCGCAGGTCGCATTTTATAATTCAAAGGATGCTTTTGGTATTATAACGCCAGAACAAGCTTTGTCTTTTGATAATGTAGGTAAATCGATAAATTATAAGGCAGTTTCTTCATTCCCTAAAAATAAATCAGATAGCTTATTGAATATCGCGAAAGCGTATTATCAAGGCGTTTACGAAAGATTCCTAGCATATTAATTGGTCGTATGAAAAAAAAAATAACCTTAAGAGGAAGTTGGAATTCTTTACAGTTGCTTGCTATCAGCTTTCTTTTCTTACTTGTTCTGTATGCCCTTTTAAGGGTTGGTTTTTACATTTTGAATAGACCGTTATTTCCTCAAGTCGACATATCATCACTACTGACTATGTTGATTGGAGGAGTGAAATTTGATACTGTAGCCATACTTTATGTAAACATTCTTTTTATTTTCTTTAGTATACTCCCGATTCCATTCAAATACACTTCAATTTATCAACAAGTCTGTAAGTGGCTATTTGTGGTGACCAATAGCATAGCTATTGCATTCAGTTTAATTGACTATGCATATTATCCGTTTACGCTGAAACGTACAACAGGTACTGTTTTTGGGCAATTTTCTAATGAGCAAAACTTAGGACGATTGGCCTTGGATTTTATGTTGGGCTATTGGTATCTCATTATTATATTTATAGGTTTTGTTTATCTTTTAGTTTGCTTTTATGATCGGATGAGACTAGAACGTCCGACAAAAATAAAATGGAGCTTTTACCTGTTTCAAAGTATCTCTTTTTTTCTTGTTATCTTTTTGTTTATTGGAGGAGTAAGAGGAGGCTGGGCGCATAGTACCCGCCCCATTACATTGAGTAACGCAGGAGATTATGTCAAGAATCCAGAGGAGATGAGTATTGTTCTGAATACCCCTTTTAGTATGTTGAAGACATTGAAAGCGATACAGCTCAAAGAACAACATTATTTTACAGCTGAAGAAGTTAATACCTTATACCCAGTCGTTCATGAGCCAAAGGGGGGAGCTCCTTTCCAAAAGCTTAATGTTGTATTTTTGATTTTAGAAAGTTTTGGAAAAGAACATATAGGGGCTTTGAATAAGGATATAGATGACGGTAATTATAAAGGATATACTCCCTTTTTAGATTCATTGATAGGACAGTCATTTACATTTAGCCGGTCTTATGCTAATGGACGTAAGTCTATTGATGCGTTACCCTCAGTAATTACTGGAGTTCCCTCTGTAGGTGAACCTTTTGTCTTGTCTATCTATTCGGGCAATAAAACCACCAGTATTGCTAAATTGTTGGGAGATGAAGGATACGAAACAGCCTTCTTTCATGGCGCACCCAATGGGAGTATGGGATTTTCGGCATACACCCAATTAGCTGGTATTAAGCATTATTTTGGCAAGAACGAGTACAATAATGACGCTGATTTCGATGGTATCTGGGGTATATGGGATGAGCCTTTCATGCAGTTTATGGCTGACAAAATGGATGATATGCAGCAACCCTTTTTTGCTGGATTCTTCTCGCTATCTTCTCATCATCCGTTTAAAGTACCAGCGCATTATGAAGGTGTTTTTCCGAAAGGTCCAGTGGCATTGCAGGAACCGATAGGTTATACAGATAATGCGCTAAGACAGTTTTTTAATAAGGCTTCGAAAAGCGATTGGTATAAAAATACGTTATTTGTACTTTGCGCCGATCACACAAGTCTCAGTGCACTACCCGAATATCAGACTTTGCCTAATACATTTGCTATTCCTATTGTCTTTTATTATCCAGGAGGTGATTTAAAAGGCTCTTCTGATAAATTGGTACAACAGATTGATATTATGCCAACTGTGTTGAATTATTTAAATTATCCAAAGCCCTATTTCGCTTTTGGTTTTGATGCTTTGGATAATAATAAAGATAATTTTGTTGTCAATACTACTGGAGAGACGTTCAATTTCTTCAACGGAGATTATTTTATGACTTACGATGGCAATAAACCTAGTTCGCTGTACAACCTAAAGACAGATAGAATGCTTAAAGAAAATCTTGTAGAAAGCAACAAAGCTGTCAGCGATAGTTTGACGAAAAAGCTGCACGCTTTTATACAGCAGTATAACTATGGAATGATACATAATAAATTGGTCGCCGAATGACGACCAATTCTTACAAAAGTTGTATTTTAAACTGTTCTTTATACTTTATAGGGATAGGCAATTGGAGTGTTACTCTATTCAATTCTATCGTTAATTCGTTGTCATTTTCATCTTTTAGGTACAGTTTATCATCGTACCATACTTTCGCTTCTACAGCTTCTGCAGAAAGATAGGGGATATATTGATCTTCTTTAAGGTAACTAATCTCATAAATCTTATCTTTTTGTACTACTTGCCAGGAAGGCTTTCTAGCACTACCAGCCATACTGACAGATGGAGAGAATCCCGCATAGTTCAATCGGACTTCTTTGTCTGGGTATAGAGATTGAAAATAAGCTGCAATTGTATCCTTATCATAGCGGTCTGCTGAGGCTATCGTAGTTATCTTTTTGAAATTTCCGTCCATAACAATAAAACTTCCCGCATTATAGGTACATGCTATATTGAAGGTCTCATCGTAATAGAAATGCCAAGGCTTTAACTCTGGATTCCAAGAGCGTTCCATTGCCAAGTAGACAAGGTCATCGTTCGTTACTTTTTTGTCAATTTTCTCTAGATTATAGAAGTCAAATACAGCGGTAGGCGTATTGCTTCCAAAAAGCTTGTCTTCATCTACTTCTATTTTTGTAACCAGCGACATGGCGCGTTCATTTTTGAAGATATAGACGTAGGTTACCTCTTTAGGTGGATCTAATCTCTCTGGTGGAGCGATGGGAGGAGGAGGTTTAATCCCTGTTCGGGCTCTCGTGACTGGTTTCTTTTTTGGTTGAGGGGGAAATACGGTCTCTCGCCCTACAGCGTAGAGAAAATCTTTATTAATCATATATACGCGCTGAAATAATTGCCCTTGTAGCGCTTTTGGTACAGGAAGGATTTCGCCGGTTTTCTGCCCCCAAAGAAAGTGTTTTCCTGCTCGCTCCACATTGGCAAAGTACTGACTGTCTAGGAAAATACTATTGCCGTCAAAATAATCGAAGAGTTCCTTCTTACCCGTTTTTAGGTTAATTAGAATCTCTTTTTTTTCTTTGTTACTAAATAACGCGTAGTCTTTGACTTGATCAGTGTGTGTGTCGAAGTTGCCTTCGATGACATCGGTGCCCGCTAGATTGGTCAATCCGTACTGCTTATTGTATTTATAAAGAAAATAATTGTGCTGTGCACAGATAATGTTGGGGAGGGCCAGTAACCCTGCTAATACTAGTTTAAGTGTTTTATTGCGCATGTATGTGCAGTTTTGTGGAGTAGCATACAAAAGTTATGCCTTAAAGCCTCCGTTAGCTGATGTTTTTTATTTTTGTTTACGCCATAAGGACTGACCAAAATTATAACGTACGCTGAAGGCCTGTTGATTGTCTACCTTGCCTTTTGAAAAATGGAAAGAGGCTACGAACTTAGCTTCAATGGTTCGTGATTTAAATGGAATCCAACTA
Source organism: Sphingobacterium yanglingense (assembly GCA_040395455.1). GTDB lineage: Bacteria > Bacteroidota > Bacteroidia > Sphingobacteriales > Sphingobacteriaceae > Sphingobacterium > Sphingobacterium yanglingense_A. Next base: position 21,834 of record JBEBQJ010000013.1, read on the forward strand.
AAGTCCAATCGGTCATATCTGTTTCGCCGATAGAAGGGATCTCCATTAGGGAGGTATTGTGCCTGTCCTAAATAGAGTATGTTTGTTAAAGCGAATTTTTTATATCCTATATGTTGTGTGCTTATAAATCCCTTTGTAATCTGCATTTCGTATTTTGTGCGGATACGGTCAAATCCGACTACTGCTCCGGCATCTATTATAAGGGAGTCGAATACTGTTTTGTCACTAAGGTCTAAACCTGCACTCGCTGTAAATACGCCATTGTCTTGTATATGGTCATCGAGCGCTTCATTACTTGTTAGCGCATTATGATAGAGGATTCCGGCGTGTGTGATATAGAATAATCCCTGATTGTAGCGGCCTGAAATCCCTGCCATAAACCGTTCTCGGTCTGTAAACGTCTGTTGGCTCAACCAATCGATGAAAACACGCTGTTCAAAACCTCCTTTGCGGTATTGGAAAACCATGCCCTCTAGATTGGGATGGTCATACATAAAGGTATCTGCCAAAACTACTCGGGGGATATCTTTCAGACGCTCATACCGAGGCATAAATCCAATTGCAAAATTGATGCTGTTAGAAGTGTAGTTGTAATAAGCTATAGGGGAAAATGATGGCTTATCTTTCTTATGGCTTCCAAAGTCTTTGTTGTAATGCATACCTCCATATAAGGTATGGTTCTGATTGAGTTTGAAATAAAGCTGAGGGGAGATTAGGGTGCCGAAGAACGTTTTGTCTTCAGTATAGCTGGCCCCGTACTCTCGATTGTCTGCATAGCCGAAAAAATTCAGTCGGACACCAATCTCTTGAGCTTGTAAATGGAAGGAAAAGGCTAAAATGAACGTAAGGGAAATAAAGAAAGGGAAACGGAACATGTAAACTTTGTTTTCTGAAAATAAAAGGTCGTCTGTTAAAGACGACCTTTTATTTTTTGTGTATATCGTAAATTACACCTCCAGTAATAAACGGGCAGGATCTTCTAATAATTGTTTTACACGAACTAAGAAACTCACTGATTCACGGCCATCAATGACACGGTGGTCGTATGATAGAGCAATGTACATCATTGGGCGGATTACAACCTGTCCATTTTCAGCAATAGGACGTTGTACGATATTGTGCATACCTAAAATTGCAGATTGTGGCGCATTGATAATAGGAGTAGACATCATGGATCCAAATACCCCACCGTTGGTGATTGTAAATGTACCTCCAGTCATTTCTTCTATAGTCAATTTGCTATCTCTAGCTTTAGTAGCCAAGTTGATTACTTCTTTCTCTACTTGGTATAAAGTCATCGACTCTGCGTTTCTGATGATAGGCACCACCAATCCTTTTGGTGCGGATACCGCGATAGATATATCTGCAAAATCAGAATAGACGATTTCGTTTTCTTCAATACGCGCATTGACAGCTGGCCATTCTTTAAGAGCCGTAGTTACCGCTTTTGTGAAGAAGGACATAAAACCAAGGCCAACACCATGTTTTTCTTTAAACATGTCTTTGTACTTAGCTCTTAGGTCCATTATCGGCTGCATGTTAACTTCATTGAAGGTTGTTAACATTGCAGTTTCGTTCTTAACAGATACCAAACGTTTAGCAATCGTTTTACGAAGCGAGCTCATTTTTTCACGACGTTCGTTACGTGCTCCAGCTATAGCAGGAGCAGATGCTGTAACGGCAGCGGCTGGCTTAGATTCAGCCTTAGGAGCTGCTGGTTTAGCTTGCGCTTTTTCAGCATCTTCTTTTGTGATACGACCATCTTTTCCCGTACCTTTTATGGTAGAAGGATCTATTCCTTTTTCTCTTAAAATCTTAGCTGCTGCAGGTGAAGCTGTTCCAGCGGCATAGGAGTCTGGATTTTCAGACGCTTCAGTAGTCTGAGGGGTAGCTGTTGTTGCTGCAGCGGCAGGAGCGTCTGCTTTTTTATCTCCAGCAGGTGCATCGCCATCTTCAATAGTACATACAATTGCACCGATTTCTAAAGTATCACCCTCTTGAGCGATGATACGAAGAATACCAGCTTTTTCAGCGGGTAGTTCAAATGTAGCTTTGTCTGATTCCAGTTCGGCAATGTTTTCGTCCATTTCGACGTAGTCGCCATCTTCTTTTAGCCATTGGGCTAAGGTTACTTCGGTAATTGATTCACCAACCGTAGGGACTTTGATTTCTAAGCTCATATGTGTTCTTTTTAAAACCAACGTTGTATAGGTCTTATTATATACAACGTTTGGCTTTTATAATTTGTTATTCAAATGCTTTATTAATTATTGCTTCTTGTTGAGCTATATGTTGTTTCATATAGCCTGTTGCTGGACTTCCACTCTCTTTTCTTGCGATTACGTCTGTAAACTCAATAGCAGATCTGCGGAATGTACGGCAGTAATAAGGCCATGCACCCATGTTTTCATTCTCCTCTTGCACCCAAATGAACTCCGTAGCTTTGTTGTATTTCTTATGGATAGCCAATAATTGATCTACTGGAGCAGGATACAGCTGCTCGATACGTACGATAGCAATATCATTGCGTTTTTCTGCCTGCTGTTTTTCCAACAAGTCGTAGTATACTTTCCCTGTGCAGAATAACACACGTTTTACAGATGCTGCTTTTACAGCAGTATCATCAATCACTTCTTGGAAGTTGATGTTGGTGAAATCTGCGATTTTTGAAACAACCTTAGGATGGCGAAGCAAACTTTTTGGAGTGAATACAACCAAAGGTTTGCGGAATTCGCGAGCCAACTGGCGGCGTAATAAATGGAAATAGTTCGCTGGAGTGGTACAGTTGGCAATAATCATATTGTCATTTGCACATAGCTCTAGGAACCTTTCAATACGTCCTGAAGAGTGTTCTGGACCTTGTCCTTCCATACCATGAGGAAGCATCATTACTAAACCATTAGAGCGTTTCCACTTGGTTTCGGCACTGCTCAGGTATTGGTCGACAATGATTTGTGCACCGTTATAGAAGTCACCAAACTGCGCTTCCCATATTGTAAGTGCTTGCGGGTTTGCCGATGCATAACCGTAATCAAATCCTAGAACACCGTACTCGGAAAGTAAAGAGTTGTAGATGTTGAATTTATCGCCACCTTTGACATTTGCCAATGGGATGTATTTTTCTTCTGAATCTTCTAACGTTAATACCGCGTGACGGTGCGAGAAAGTACCACGTTGTACATCTTGCCCCGAAATACGGACACGTTTACCATCGTTCAATAGTGTAGCGTATGCCATTAGTTCACCCATTGCCCAATCGTAAGCATCCTTTTCAATCATAGATGCACGGTCTTCAAAAAGCTTCGAGATTTTACGGAAGAATTTTTTGTCCTTAGGTAAAGATGTAATCTGTGTTGCAAGCTCCTTGAATGTTTTACTTGAAACCTTAGTTTCTACAGTCTGGAAAATATCTGCTTTTTTGGCAGGACGCAAACCTTTCCAAGCGCCACCAAACATAGGAACCTCTTCTTCTAGATTTTCTACTGCTTTAGAAGCATCAAGTTGTGTCTGTAGGTAATCTTTAAATTCTTTTTCTACCTCTTTAGCATAAGAAGCGTCTATCGAACCCTCATCGATTAGTTTTTTTGCATAAACCTCTTTAGGGTTTGAATGCTTCTCGATAAGTTTATAAAGTAGGGGTTGTGTAAATTTAGGTTCATCAGCTTCGTTATGACCGTAGCGACGGTAGCACAATAAATCGATGAATACGTCTGTTTTGTATTTTTGACGGTATTCTACAGCTAGATTGATTGCATATACGACAGCCTCTGCATCATCTCCATTGACATGGAATACTGGTGAAGAAGTGATTTTAGCAACATCTGTACAATAGGTGCCCGAACGTGCATCTTTGTAGTTGGTTGTAAAACCGACTTGGTTGTTGATGACGATGTGTATCGTACCACCAGTCTTGTAGCCATCTAGTTTGGACATTTGGGTAACCTCATAGACTACACCTTGACCAGCAACGGCAGCATCTCCATGAATCAATATAGGCGCAATCTTAGATGAATCGCCATCGTATTTCATGTCTATTTTTGAACGGACCATTCCTTCTACAATAGGACCCACTGTTTCCAAGTGAGAAGGATTAGGTGCTAGTGATAAGTGTATGTGCTTACCTTTGTCAGTAGTGATGTCGGAAGAATAGCCCAAGTGGTATTTTACGTCTCCACCGAACTGTAGTTCAGGATCCTCTTCCTTATACATTTTGCCTTCAAATTCAGAAAGGATAGTTTTATACGGCTTGCCCATAATATTGGCCAAGACATTTAAGCGGCCACGGTGTGCCATACCAATCATGAATTCTTGAAGCCCCAAATCTGCACCTTTTTCCATTACAGAGTCCAATGCTGGGATTAAGCTTTCTGCACCTTCTAAAGAAAATCTTTTTTGCCCCAAAAATTTGGTACCTAAAAAGCTCTCAAAGACAACTGCTCTATTTAGTTTTTGAAGAATACGTTTCTTTTGTTCAGTGGAGTAGCTTGGCGTGTTACGATCAGCTTCCATACGTTCTTGCAACCATTTTATTTTCTCGGGGTTGCGGATGTATTTAAATTCAGCTCCTATAGAACGGCAATAAGTATCTTCGATAAGTTGACGAATGTCGCGTAGCTTGGCAGGACCAATGCCGATTTCAATACCGGCATTAAATACGGTATCCATGTCAGATTCAGATAGGCCAAAAGTCTCCAGTTCTTTGCCTGGGTAGTACTTACGGCGCTCGCGGACAGGATTGGTATGTGTAAATAAATGACCACGGTCTCTGTAGCCGTGAATCATGTTCAATACATTGATTTCCTTCAGCGCATGTTCCGAAACATTTTCAGTGTCGATGCTGACTGCTTCGGCACCTTGACCAAAATCAAAACCTTCAAAAAATTTTTGCCATCCAAAATCTACCGAATTCGGATCTTGCTTGTACGCTTGATATAACCCATCGATGTAGCTCGAATCGGCGTTACTCAAATATGTCAATTTATCCATTTACTTTTGATATAAGTCTAAAGAATTTGCCAAATTTAGGAATTAAATAGGAGTTTCGAGTACTGAAATTGAAGTTTTTGTAGTTTAATCGTGTCAATTTGACGGCGATAAACTTAAATAGCGTACTTGGATAAGTAACGTCGGTTTGTACGTTAAACTACCTGTTTTAAAAACTCAATTTTGAGTTTGTCCCAATCGGCAATTGTTTTATTGTTTTTAATGCTCGTTCCTTCGTTAGCCATATGGGCCCAAAAACCATATATTGTAGCAGGGGCATAGTCTATAAGTTGCTGCTCAAACCATGCAGCTCCAGCAAGCCAGCTTTCGTTAAGTTCGTAGATAAGATGTAAAGCTACTATTTCCCGTTCCTTACGAGTCAGTCTACCTGTGGTGTTTAGTTTGGAAATCAAATCGTTTATGGGGCCATAGGAAGTCTCGCCCTTTATCCATAGGGATAGCGAACCACTTTCAGGTAGCTCTTCTTTACTTTTGAAGTAGCTGTTAGGATATTTTTTTACCATAAACCGAAAATAATCCCTTAGCATCAGGTGTTCTAAAAAAGAGTTTATTCCTTTTTTATTCTTTGGGGTTATATTGTTAATGAGTGAGTGATAAGTGTAAGCAGGAGACAGTACCCCCAAAGCAAGATAGGGGGATAGTTGAGTATAGCTTTCTGTATTCACTTCGGCCTCTTTTATCAAGTTTTTGAGCTTAACATTTGCAGCCGACTCTCCAAAGTGATTTTTCGACTCGGATAAATCAAGTTCAAAAGGGAAAGGAGTTTTTTCAAGATGTGGCGGAATATTAACTTGCTGTATATCGTTTATGCAACCACGTACGAAACTTTCTTTAATGACTTTTTTACGGAAAGTGTTAAAATCATTTGGGATATCTCGAATAGGAAAGGGTAGGTCTTCTTTATGGTATAAGGTATGCCCTATAAAGTGCCGTAGGTTTCTTTTCACTTTCCAAAGTTCTTCTTCCACCAATTCAGATATATCAGTCTCTCGTTTTGCGACTTCACGATGATGGTAGACTTCGTCTGCATCATATTTCTGAACGAGTTGAGGGATGATATGTTCGGGATAGCCTTCATAAGTCAGCAGGTCTCCTCCCAATGATTGTAGTTTCTCTTTTAAAGAATAAACAGTTTGTGCAATGTAGTCTGCTCGAAATTCTCCGGTATTCTTAAAACCAAATTTGTTTTCTTGGTAATAACGGGGGTCGAAAATATAAACTGGAATAATAAAATCTGCTTTCTGAATAGCACTTTGCAATACCTCATTGTCATGGGTACGAAGATCATTCCTAAACCAAACTAAAATAACCTTTTTGCTCATTTACCTACCACGTACTTATTTAGATTAAATTCAAGTTTTGTAAAGATATCATATTTAAAGCACTGTCTGGAGAGCAACCTTGAATATTTACAATATTCAAACAAAGTGAAGGTTTGTTTTAGTGATACTATCTTTTAGCTTTTTTTAACGCATTGATTTCGAAGAGTGTTTTATTTTTGCAAAAACAAAATATTGGAAAGGAAGCTTATTCTAATGAATAATATAAATAAGTACAGAATAGCATGATGAATTTATTGTTGTGTGGATTGAACTCTTATCTTGGCCGTGCCGGATTGGCTTATTTGCCCGATGATAAGCATAGCGTTTTCGGAATAGCCCGTGATGTAGGTCTTCTGAAAGAGAAAATGGGGGCAGGTATTAATGCAACATTGTATTCAGTGGATCTTATAAAAAAAGGTGTTGCTTACGATAGCTTTAATATCGAAGGGCTGAATTTATCAATTTATTTTGCGCAAATTCCAAATCAGAAAGATCAACTCGGTGTTCAGTATGAACTGCTATCTCTCCGCAATTTTATTTTTTTATCGCGGCAAAATGGTTGTGATCGTATCGTCTATGTAGGGAGGGCTCATGACAAAGGTTATTTAAAGGCTGTTGAAGCTCTTTTTGTAGAGCTAGGAGTCGTATACACTATTCTTTTAAAAGATTTGGCAATTGGGCTTGGGAGTTCTTTTGATTTGTTTATGGATGAATTGTTAAAAACAAAAAACATATTTCTTTACGCTGGATTGGTAAATAAAAAGTTTAAACCAATTATCTTGGCCGACCTTTTTTCCTTTATTAAGAGTGTAAATTGGCAAGAGAGTTTTATTAATCAATGTCTAGAGTTTGGAGGTGAGCAGTTGATGAGTGTGAATGAATTGGTAAAGTGGTCTATAAAGATACGAGGGCAGCAAGATAAGCATCAGGTTTTTTCGATACCTAGTAAACTTCTTACTATATGGATTAATAAATTGTTGCATGGGGTAGATCGGGATATCTATGATGATTACCTCTTGGGAATAATGGGAGGTGGCGAGTCTCATAATTCTTTGTGGCAAGGACAAGTGGATTTTAAAACCTCGCCAATCTTGTTAGATATATAGGTAGTTGTGTATGCCGTTTTTGTTAGCAGAAATATTCTGCTATTTTTGTTGTTCACTTAAGCAAAAATATGGGATACTCTAGTTTAGCGGCTTGTATTGCCGATTTGGAACAGCATGGACATTTGATACGGGTAAAAGAAGAGGTTGACCCTTACTTGGAAATGGCTGCTATCCATATGCGTGTCTTCGATGCTGAAGGTCCTGCCTTGTTGTTTGAGAATGTAAAAGGGTCTGAATTTCCAGCCGTGTCCAATTTATTTGGTACTTTAGATCGCTCGAAGTTCATGTTTCGGGATACCTTAACCCATATAAAAAAACTAATAGACGTAAAGATGGATCCTACAGCCGTGCTGAAAAATCCATTTCAATATATTGGTTCCTCTGCTGTGGCTTTGGGTGCATTACCTTGGAAGAAGAAGTCGAATGCACCTATTCTCTATGGTAAAACCCAAATCAGTAAACTTCCTCAAATCGTGAATTGGCCTATGGACGGTGGGGCCTTTGTGACGATGCCCCAGGTATATACTGAGGATATCTCGAAGCCTGGAGTAATGAAGTCTAATCTTGGAATGTACCGGATACAGCTTTCAGGGAATGATTATATTCAAGACCAAGAGATAGGACTTCATTATCAATTGCACCGCGGTATAGGCGTGCACCAACAGAAAGCAAATGCCTTAGGGAAGCCCCTTAAAGTAAGCATATTTGTTGGAGGCCCTCCTTCTCATCCCCTGTCTGCAGTGATGCCATTGCCCGAGGGGCTTTCCGAGATGATCTTTGCTGGAGCATTAGGTAATCGAAGATTTAGGTATTTCTATGATGATGAAGGGTTTTGTATCTCTGCAGATGCAGACTTTGTGATCACAGGTACAGTTTATCCTAATGAGAACAAACCCGAAGGGCCTTTTGGAGATCACATTGGTTATTATAGCCTCACTCATCCGTTCCCTTTAATGCGGGTCCATAATGTATATCATAAAAAAGATCCAATTTGGTCGTTTACGGTAGTTGGGCGCCCTCCGCAAGAGGATACTAGCTTCGGCGCTTTGATTCATGAGATAACGGGGAGTGCTATTCCTAAAGAGATTGCAGGGTTGAAGGCAGTACATGCTGTGGATCCAGCTGGAGTACATCCTTTACTATTTGCGATAGGAAGAGAAAGCTATACTCCTTATCAGGAAGTAGATCGACCACAGGAGATTTTGACCATCGCGAACCAGATTTTAGGTAAGAATCAATTAAGCTTAGCTAAGTATTTGTTCATAACAGCCGATGAAGATAATCCGCAGCTCGATATCCACGATATACCCGCTTATATGAGCCATGTTCTTGAGCGTATAGACCTGACGCGCGATTTGCATTTTTATACCAACACTACAATAGATACATTAGATTATTCTGGAGATGGGCTTAATGCAGGTTCCAAAGTGGTGTTTGCCGCTGCGGGTTCGAAAAAAAGGACCTTGTTGACGGAGATACCCGCTCACTTCGAGCTGCCGAGGCCGTTTAATAAAGCAAAGCTCGCTTTGCCTGGTGTATTAGTTTTAGAGGGAGCTGTTTTTACAACGTATGAAGAAGAACAAGCTGTTCTGGCAGCTTGGTGTGAGGCTGCTAAAGGAGTCGATTTCGATGGGATTGCGATGCTGGTACTGACCGACGAGGCAGGTTTCGCTGCCGAAAATGTCAATAATTTTGTGTGGACTACTTTTACAAAATCCAATCCTGCTTTTGATATTTATGGGATAGGCTCCTTTATTAAATTTAAACATTGGGGCTGTACAGGACCCGTTATTATTGACGCGCGCCGTAAACCGCACCATGCACCTGATTTAATAAAAGACGAAACGGTCGAAAGGCATGTTGATAGGTTAGGTGCTAAGGGAGGATCATTGTACGGGATTATTTAGGCGTAAACAGAAATCTTTTTAACACGTATAAAATGCTGAGTGTTAAAAAGGTTTAAAAAAAATAGATCTATACTTTTAAAAGGGTAACTTAGAATTATTCACTGAGTTATGAAAGTCTATTGGTACTACTATAAGCAAATCCTTCCTGTAAATTTAGCGATAACGACAGCTTTAAGTCTAGTGTTTATAGATTTGTTTTATGTTGTTTTTATATCTTTTGGTTTTTTGCTGAGTGTGTTTTTACATTCCTATTTTTATAAACATGCCAAGTATATTTACTGTAATCTAGGGTTTTCAAGTGGACAGATTGTCTTGGGAACATTTTTTATAAACTTGGTGATAGGTTCCGTATTTATACCTTTGCTATGGCTGTAAAAGAGATTTTTGGAGACTCTATCGAGTTTAGGTACCGGAACCAATATTCGCTGTTATCAGGTGTTTTTATAAATTGTAAGCAAGGCGAGGTCGTGGCGCTCTTAGGACGTAATGGCTGTGGTAAATCTACTCTTTTAAAGATTCTTTTCGGGATAGTTCATCCAAAAAATGGATTTGTTTCTATTAATAACAGACGATATAAACGAGGGTATATGTCGAAAGAACTGTGTTATTTGCCACAACACAGTTTTTTGCCTACTTATAAAACTGTTTCCCAGATGATATACTTTATGGTCGATAAAAAGGAAGACAGAGAGCGTATCGCTGCAGATACGGTGTTGGATAATGTATTGTCCTCGAAAATTGCTGATTTATCAGTAGGAGAGAAAAGGTATCTGGAGTTGACCTTGTTGTTGGCTCGGCAGGCTACCTTTTACTTGCTGGATGAGCCATTTTCTGGAGTTTCTCCTTATTTAAAAGAAAAGATTCAACAGGTGATTCAAGATAATTGCGGACAAAAGGGCTTTATCATCTCGGATCACCATTATAATTCTGTTTTAGATATCAGTACACGAATTTTGCTGCTTCAAAATGGAGGTTGTAGATCCATAGAAAATAAAAAGGATCTGGAATATTTTTATGTTCCGGAGGGAACTTTTGATGATTAAAATAGGTGCGGACAATTTTGTTTAGTAAGTTTGTGTATCATTTTAATCTTACTTAAATCAAGATATGTCATCTCTTTTAATAAAAAATGCACAGGTCGTAAACGAAGGAAAAATAGAAGCATTAGATCTGTTTGTGAAAAATGGGCGGATAGAAAAAATAGGAAAACAACTCGACTTGCACGCCGATAGGGAGATTAATGCTGAAGGGTTACATCTTTTACCTGGTTTGATCGATGATCAAGTGCATTTTCGTGAGCCGGGCTTGACTTATAAGGCCGATATCTTTACAGAGAGCCGTGCCGCGGTAGCAGGAGGGACGACCTCATTTATGGAGATGCCAAATACTGTTCCCAATACGCTTACCCAACGTTTGTTACAGGACAAGTACGATATTGGACAGGACAGTTCGCTAGCGAACTATTCGTTTTTTATGGGAGCAGGAAATGACAATCTGAGTGAGGTGCTGAAGACTAATCCTCGTGATGTCTGTGGGATTAAAGTATTCATGGGGTCTTCTACTGGAAATATGTTGGTCGATAATGAGGCTGCCTTAGAACAAATCTTTAAAAATGCACCGACACTGGTAGCTACCCATTGTGAAGACGAAGCTACTGTAAAAGCTAATCTTGCTCATTATAAAGAGCTTTACGGTGATCAGGTCACTATTGAGATGCACCCTTTGATTCGCTCAGAAGAAGCTTGCTACCTGTCTTCTTCCAAAGCTGTTGAACTAGCAAAAAGGAATAACACAAGACTTCATATTTTACATATCTCAACGGGTAAGGAAACAGCTTTGTTTGCTAATAATATTCCGTTAGAACAAAAGCGAATTACAGCGGAAGCCTGTGTTCACCATCTTTGGTTTTCAGATGCGGATTACAAGGCAAAGGGCAATTATATCAAATGGAATCCTGCTGTAAAAACAGCTACAGATAGAGATCAGATTTTAGCTGCGGTTTTGGACGGACATATCGACGTGATTGCGACAGATCATGCACCGCACACAATCGAAGAGAAAGAACAAGCCTATCTGCAGGCACCTTCTGGGGGACCTTTGGTACAACATGCGCTTCAAGCTTTATTGGATTTGGTAAAACAAGGAAAGATGACGCTTGAGCAGTTGGTTCAAAAGACAGCACATAACACCGCGATTTGTTTCGAAATAGAGCAACGGGGCTACATTCGCGAAGGTTATTGGGCAGATTTAGTGTTAGTGGATCTGAATAAAACATATACCGTGACTAAAGATAATATTCTTTCCAAGTGTGGTTGGTCACCTTACGAAGGACATACTTTTTCTTCTACCATAGTGCATACAATTGTTTCTGGAAATCTTGCGTACAGTGAAGGTAAGATAATAGAAGTAGGGTCTGGACATCGGTTATTGTTTAATAGGTAAGGGAAGTTATAAGGTTATAAAGTTACAGAGTTATAACCTCCATAACTATCATAACCTCTATAACTTAAATTATCATTCTATGAACAAAAGAGATTTTTTAAAAAGTCTGGGGCTTGGAGCGGGGGCGCTTACCTTGTCAAAGTTCGCTAACGCAGATTCCTACTTTTCTAGTGCCAAGGCTCTGTTGAAAGGGAATGTACTGAAAGTAGGTGATACCATAGGACTTATTGCTCCTGCAGGGGCCGTAGAAGATGAAGAATCTATCCGTATGGCCAAAGAGGTGTTTGCCTACTTTGGCTTTTCTGTAAAAGAAGGCAAAAATATCCGAGCGCGCTATGGCAATTTAGCAGGTACCGATGAGCAGCGTTTGGAAGACTTGCATGCCATGTTTGCAGATCAGTCGGTAAAGGCAATTGTCTGTATTCGGGGCGGTAACGGGGCTTCCCGTTTGCTTCACCGAATTGATTACAGTCTAATTGCTGAGAATCCTAAGATATTGTTAGGTTATAGTGATGTGACAGCATTACTTCTCGCATTTTATACTAGGGTAGGCCTTGTTTCGTTTCATGGTGTGGTCGGGATTAGTACTTGGAGTAATTATGTTGCTCAGCTATTTAAAGATCAGTTTTTTGACAACAAGATGGCTAGTTTTGAAAACCCGAAGAAATCTGATACACAGATTATACAATATAAAGATCGGATACAGACGATAACGCCAGGTGTTGCTGAGGGGACTATTCTTGGAGGAAATTTAACGCTTCTCGCTGGATTATGTGGGACTCCTTATCTACCTGATTTTACGGGTAAAATATTGTTTCTAGAGGAGATCGATGAGAAGTCAGATCGTTTGGACCGTATGTTCTGTCAATTGATGAATGCAGGGGTGCTATCGCAAATAAAAGGATTTATATTCGGTAAATGTACCAACTGCGGCCCCTCTGGTGGATACGGAGCACTTACGGTCGAGCAGATGCTCACGGATTACATTAAGCCATTGGGGATCCCGGCGTATTCTGGCGCGATGATTGGTCATATCTCTGATCAGTTCCTGATGCCGGTAGGCGTCCGTGCTCGTATGGATGCCAGCTTAGGGAAGATCGAATATTTAGAGAAATCGTTATTATGAAGCTTATTGCTATACTCTTGACTATCGTTGCGATTACAACATGTGAGGGAAATAAAACGCCCGTTTCAGATTATTCTTCAGCTATGAATTTGGACTCAACTACTTATAATAAGATATATAAAACATACAAAGAGTCGGCTCTTCAGTATCGCCGATTTAAGCACTCGGATGTGGATTCCTTAATACAGAAACGTAAAGAACAGGCTGTTTTTGACGTTGCTTCTATTGGTAAGTCCTTTGAAGGAAGAACTATTTATGAATTGCAATACGGCGTAGGAGAGAAGGTTGTTATGCTCTGGTCACAGATGCATGGAGATGAACCTACCGCAACAATGGCTTTGTTCGATCTTTTTAATTTTCTGGAAGGCAAGAACGATGGAAATGATGCTGTCCGTGAATTGCTGAAGAGCAAACTGAGCCTACACTTTATCCCTATGTTGAATCCCGATGGGGCCGAACGGTTTACTCGACGTACCGCCCAAAGTATTGATATGAATAGAGATGCACGTGCGGGACAGACTGTAGAAGGAGCATTGTTGAAAAAAAAGGCAAAAGAATTAAAGCCTCGTTATGGTTTTAATTTACACGATCAAAATATCTACTACAATGTCCCAGAGACGAGCAACCCCGTACAGATTTCGCTATTGGCACCTGCTTACAATTATGAAAGGGAGATTAATGAGGTTCGTGGTGATGCAATGAAAATAATAGTTGGGATGAATCAACTGTTACAACAGTATATGCCTGATGCAGTTGCCAAATATGATGACGCGCATACTCCACGTGGGTTTGGTGATAATTTTCAATCTTGGGGCGCGAGTACGGTGTTGATTGAATCTGGAGGACGTAAGGGCGATGCGGAGAAACAGGAAATAAGGAAACTCAACTTTATTATTATTTTGAATGCTTTGATACAGATTGCTGAAGGCTCTTACCATCAATATCAAGTTGCTGACTATGAAAAAATCCCTTTTAATGCTTCGCAATTACATGATGTTGTCATTCGGAATCTATCTATAAAGACAGACTCTACCGCATACACAACAGATTTAGCGATACGTAGAGGAGAGACTACGGTAGGTCGAGACTATTTTGTACGTGGACGTATCGAAGATATAGGTGATTTACAAGAGTCATTTGGTTATGATGAGGTAGATGTAAAGGGGTTACAGTTTATTCCTGCTCGGGTGTCCAGTGTTGTGTTAGATAGCGCCTCTATTCTTAGTCAAAGAGATGCTTTTGGCTTGTTGAAAAAGGGGATAATGGCCGTGCCAGTGAAGACAATCGGTGGAACAAGAACGAGTAGCCTGCACAGTTTACCTCTTCATTTCTTTACCCAGAATCAGTTTTTTCCTACGACAAGCTTGGATTTGGGAGGGACAGCCAATTTTTATATAGGCGATACTCAAGGAAAGCTGCGGTATGCTGTATTCAATGGCTATCTAATCGATCTATCAAAAGATTTAGAAGGACAGTTGTTTAAAAGTAAAGTGTATTAGTCTTAGAAACTTAATGGATAAAAACCCTATCATCATCATAGGAGCAGGCCCAGCTGGCTTAATGGCAGCTCAGGTTTTAGCAACAACTGGGCATGATGTTCATGTGTATGAGCAGAATAAAGCCGCTGCGCGGAAATTTCTGGTAGCGGGAGACGGTGGCTTTAATCTGACGCATAGCGAGCCTTATGATAGTTTTGTCGGTAAATATACAACCAATCAATTGAGGCCGATAATACAAGGTTTTGATAATATTTCAACCAGAGAATGGCTTGCCGATATTGGTATTCCGACTTATATTGGTAGCTCAGGGAAGGTATTTCCTGAGAGACAGGTCAAGCCTATTCATGTGTTACAGGCTTGGCTAAAGCGCCTTGAAGAACTAGATGTGAAAATTTTCTATCAACACCGGTTCGTGGATTTTGACGACAAGCAAGTGTATTTGGATGTAAAAGGAGAATCGGTGGTAGTACGGTATAAAAAGCTGGTTTTAGGACTAGGAGGAGGATCTTGGAGAAAGACAGGTTCCGACGCTTGTTGGATATCTCTTATGCAGGCAAAGAGAATAGAAGTAAAAGAACTAGAAGCCGCAAATTCAGGATATAATACCGCCGAAAGCTGGCCCGATCTTGAAGGACAGGTGTTAAAAAATATAAGTGTGCGCTATAATGATAGCGTCAGATTAGGGGAGATTGTTTTTACGAAATATGGCATCGAAGGTAGCCCACTCTATTATATGAATAGATTTACAAGGGAAAAGGAATTTCCGATAAATCTATACCTTGATCTTAAACCTAACATTTCGTTAGAAACGATCATTAGTAAATTGAACAGGAAGGGAAATATAGGGGCTCTGCTGAAAGAAGGTTTAAATCTTTCAAAGACAGCAGTGAACCTGCTGAGAAAAGTAGATAAGTCTGTTTTTACGAATCGAGCAGCTTTAGCGGCGGTTATCAAGAATTACCCTATTGCTGTAGTCGGATTGCGTCCTATTGATGAGGTTATTTCTACCGCAGGTGGTGTTTCTTTCGAGGAGTTGGACGAAAACCTAGCTTTATATAAGTATCCAAAGGTGCATTGTGTAGGGGAGATGGTCGATTGGGAGGCGCCTACGGGAGGATATTTGCTGCAGGCCTGCTTTAGTATGGGCGCCTGGGTAGGCAAAGCGTTAGGCTAAGCCTGTTCCAGTTCTTCAAGACTTTCAAATTTACGGCCTTTATTGTTTTGTTTTTTTTCAACTTTTTGTAAGAAGACAAAGGCTAGTATAGCTCCAGTACCGGCCATGATTACCCCAATTAAAGATGGATAGTTGTAGGCAAAACCATAGGCTATCGGAATTGCTCCAAAATAGGCGCCTAAAGAGTTACCTATGTTAAAGGAAGCCTGTCCGCCTGCTGCTGCAAAAGTTTCAGCGCCCTTAGCATTATTAATCAGCATCATCTGTAATGGAGAACCAATGCTAAATGCAATCATGCCTGTGATAAAGGCCATAGGGTAGGCAAGGACTGTGATATGAGAAACAAAGAATAAAACTAAAAGACAACAAGACATCGCTGTGAAGCTCGCTATAGCGGCTTTACTTGGTGAGATACGATCGGCTAGTTTGCCTCCAATGATGTTACCCACAAACATACCTGCTCCAATTAATATCATTACGACAGATACTTGGTCTGGCGAAAGTCCCGAAACGGTGGTCACGAGTTTGGAAATATAACTAATCCAAGCAAATAGACCTCCGGTACCGATAGCAATTACAGCAACCATGAGCCAAGCATCCCAACGTTTGAAATAGCTTATTTGCTGAATGACGTTATTGGTTTTATTGGCAGGTATAATAGGCATCCAAAGGTATATTGCTAGAAATGTAATGAGTCCTAAAATGGAGATTACAGCGTAAGTAATTCGCCAGGAGTAATGATGGCCAATATAAGTCCCTAAAGGCACACCTACAAGATTGGCAATTGTCATGCCTGTAAACATCATCGATATCGCTTGGGCTTCTTTGCCTGGTTTGGCAAGCTTAGCGGCTACTACCGAACCTATCCCGAAAAAAGCACCATGAGGTAATCCTGATACGAATCGGGATATGAAAAGACTCCAGTGATTGGGGGCTACGGTAAAAATAGCATTGAACACAAAGAAGAGGAGCATTAAAAAAAGAAGCACATTTTTTGCAGGGTACTTGGATGTCGCTGCTACCAGTGTTGGCGCCCCAACTACTACGCCCAGTGCATAGAGACCTATCAAATTGCTCGCTGTCGGGATATCAATATTAATATCAGAAGCAATATCTGGTAATATTCCCATCATGGTGAATTCGGTCATTCCGATGGCGAGACCACCAAAAGCTAAAGCTATTAACCCTTTATTTATAGACATTTAAAACTTGTTTAGGAAAAGTATCCGTCTGTATGATGGACGCTCCAGTACCTTCGACGAAGGTGTTTCAAGGTCACAAAATTAAGGTTTTATATATAATGGAAAAGTAAAAAGGTGAAAAAGTAAAACCGTAAGGCTGAAAAGCAGACGTACGGTTTTATATGAACAAGAGTTTATCGTTTTATTGATGATAGTTACTTCCCAAAGATACCAGCTAAGGTATCCAATATAGATCCTTTTTGGTCAGGAGCTTTCTCTTTGTTGAAAAATTCGCCAGCTAGGTCTCCCAATCCACCCAAGCTTGGTGAGTTTTGTGGTGTATTGTCTTCATTTGGAGTTGCCCCTCCTCCCAAAACAGAGCCTAAGATACTACCTAAAATCCCACCACTAGTCGAACCATTTGATTGTCCACCAATTAAGCCTCCTAGCAAGTCTCCTAAGCCGCCACCTGCAGACTGTCCTTGTTTTTGCTTCCCTAGATAGCCCATAACAATAGGGGCTAATATAGCCAATGCTCCTCCGATTTTGTCTACCGGTATTCCAGTCTTGGCAGAAAGGCTGTCCTTTACCATCTCGCTGTTGCTCCCAAACATATGGTTTACGATTTTGTTGTCATCCTCCGAAGGCCCCTGACCTAACATGCCTCCAATTTGGTCTAATATATTGCCACTGTGCTGGTCCAATGCTTTGTTGATGCCGGCTTCTTGTTCCGTTCCTTTTTTTGAATTGTAGTTTAATGCGGCAATCATTAATGGAACTGCAGCGGCCACCAGCCATTTTGCTTTGCTTTCTTCTATGTTTAGTAAATTCGCGATTGCTGAAATCGCTTTTGAACCGACACCTCCTGTTACTAAGTCTGTTATGTTCATGATTTGATAGTTTAATGTATTTGTGATAATTTTAGAATAATCTATAAAAAGCTAAATAAAAATACGAAATGCAAATCAAATTATGGCTTCCATTCGCACTTGTATGTGGTATTTCTTTTTCTAATTGTAGCAATAATTCGGCAACAAAGGAATCTAGAGATAATAAGGACGAGACTACGCATATTAATCTTACTGAAGAGCAGGCTACTCAGATTTTTTCCTTACCCATTCATTGTTTAGAGGTGGAGTATCCAAACAAATTGGGGCAAGTATTGGGTTCGGATAAGGATTTAAAGTCGCCCAAGAAACTACGGCCTATTTTTTATGGGTGTTTTGACTGGCATTCGTCAGTGCATGGCTATTGGTCGATTGTTGAGCTCATGAAAAAATATCCGAATCTGGATAAGGAGGGGAAAGTACGGTCTATATTGAATCAACATATCACCCCCGAAAATGTAGCTGTAGAATTGGCCTTTTTTAACGATAAGAACAATACCAGCTTTGAACGAACCTATGGTTGGGCCTGGTTGTTTAAGCTCCAGGAAAGTTTGTCCGATTGGGATGATGCAGACGCGTATAGATGGAAAGCGAATTTGCAACCTTTGGTCGATTTACTGGTGACTCGCTACAAAGCGTACCTGCCAAAATTGGTGTATCCAATTCGAGCTGGGCAACATGACAACTCAGCCTTCAGTCTCTCTTTATCTTTGGACTATGCACAATCGGTCGGAGATAAGGCTTTTGAGTCTGTACTTAAAGCGCATGGCAGACGACTTTTTGAAAATGATATAAATTGTGACTTGGCCTACGAGCCTAGTGGTTATGATTTTTTATCACCATGTCTAGAAGAAGCTTATTTGATGGGCAAAGTGTTGGATGCGCAATCTTATCGTGAATGGTTGAATAAGTTTATGCCCAACTTGTTTGAAGCAAGTTTTTCTATTTCTCCTGCAGTCGTAAAGGACCGCACGGATGGAAAGCTAGTTCATTTGGATGGACTCAATTATAGCCGTGCGGCATCTCTATATGGTATTGCAAAGGTTCTTCCTGATCTTTCCTATTTGAAAGGAGTAGCCAACAGTCACATTGCTTATTCATTGCCTAACCTATCTGCTCAAGATGATTATATGGGGGCACATTGGCTGGGGACCTTTGCCCTTTATGCCATAACACATACTCATTAAGTCAAGATAGGGCATTTAACAATCGTTTACTATGGTCGCTTCGTTGTAATGAATATGAACTAATGTGTTTTCTACAAGTTTAACGGGGACCGATAGGATACTGGTAAAACCATCGTTTTTGCTGACAATAAGAGATAGGTCGATACCTTTCTTTGAAAACGCCGCTATGATTGCGGTACGGAATGTAGCTCTTGATGAGCCCCAGCTCTGATTTTGTACAGTTTCGTTGTTGAGGTGGATAAGCTCTTCTGTAGAATAGTTCAAAAATTTCTCCAGCAAATGTTGGTAGAAGGAATGTGTTGTAGACATACAATTTAAAATTTAGTTGTTAAACAATAAATTGTATCCAGAAGTCTGTGGGAAAAATAAGCGTTTCTATGACGTTTATTTTGGTTTTTAACCCGTATTATTTTACCACCGCGGTGACTACACTCGGTTGGTATTGCTTTTGCAATTCTGAATACACTACAAATGTAGTCGGCTATTTGGATAAAAGCAAGAAATAACCTGATATTTTATTTTTTAGTGTCTGGATCGATATTTCTTTGTACGATATTAAGTCGCGCTTGAGTCTGTTTTTGTTCTAATTTTATAGGGGTTTTGTAGTGGTATAATAGAGGGTTCATAGAGGGTTCATAGAGGTAAAACTCTATAAAACCTCTGTTTCCTCTCTGTTAAATCATTTAATTGAATCTATTATGGATGTATTACTGTTGAAGGAGGTGAGAAGGAGGTGAGAAAGAGGTGAGAAGGAGTTACATAATGACAAAACCGGAATTCTTCTATAACCTTATCTGACATTCTGTCTTAAAACAAAGTTTGGAACAGGCCTTGATAAGTTTGTGGTAGTGATATAAAGAGTTAAACAGTAAAAAACATATGCAAGAAAAGGGTAGTATCTCGATTCATACCGAGAATATATTTCCGGTTATCAAAAAGTTCTTATATTCTGATAATGAGATCTTCTTAAGAGAATTGGTGTCCAATGCAGTCGATGCGTCTCAAAAGATTAAGCGACTAGCTTCTTTAGGACAATTTAATGGTGAGGTTGGCGAGTTACTTGTCGATGTAAAATTTGATGAGGCTGCAAAAACTATTACGATATCCGATAACGGTATCGGAATGACTGCCGATGAGATTAAGAAATACATCAACCAGATTGCTTTTTCTGGCGCTACCGAATTTATGGAAAAGTTCAAGGAAGCGAATGATGCAAATGAGATTATCGGACGTTTTGGTCTAGGTTTTTATTCTGCCTTTATGGTGGCTGATAGGGTAGAGATCGACTCCCTGTCTTTCCAAGATGGTGCAGTGCCTGCTCATTGGACTTGTGATGGTAGTACTTCTTACGAAATATCAGAAGGAAGTCGCACTACACGTGGAACGGATGTTATTTTGCATATCAACGCCGATTCAACAGAGTTTTTGAGTAAGTTCAGATTGCAAGAAATTTTAGATAAGTATGCAAAGTTCTTGCCTGTACCTATCCGCTTTGGAACAAAAACGACTTCAGAGCCTGATGGCGAAGATGAAGAAGGGAAAGCCAAATATAAATCGATTGAGGTCGATAATATCATCAATAACCCTACACCAGCCTGGACAAAGTCTCCTTCTGAGTTGACGGATGAAGATTATCTTTCTTTCTACCGCGAGTTGTATCCGCAGTCTATGGACGAGCCTTTATTCTGGATTCACCTTAATGTAGATTATCCATTCAACTTGACAGGTATTCTTTATTTTCCGAAAATAAAGAACGAGTTAGAAATTCAACGCAACAAAATTAAACTTTACTCTCGCCAGGTATTTATTACGGACGAGGTCAAAGATATTGTTCCTGAATTTTTGATGCTATTACATGGTGTTATCGATTCACCGGATATCCCATTGAATGTATCACGTTCATTCTTGCAGGCAGACAGTAATGTTAAAAAAATTAATAATTACATTACCAAAAAAGTTGCGGACAAACTTCAAGAGATATATAAAACTGACCGTAAGGGATTTGAAGAAAAATGGAATGACATTGGTCTTTTTATCAAATATGGTATGTTGAGCGATGAAAAGTTTGCGGAAAAAGCAAATGATTTCTGTTTGTTAAAGAATACTACTAATAATAGCTATACCTTGAAAGAGTACTATGAAAAGGTAAAGGATATTCAGGTGGATAAGGATGGGAATGTGGTTTATCTTTATAGTTCGGATGTCGCTCAACAAGATGGATTTATCACTACGGCTGTAGCTAAAGGATATGATGTATTGGTGTTGGATGGTGCTTTAGATACACATTTTACATCATATTTGGAGCAAAAGGGGGGGGAGAAGATTCAGTTAAAGCGTGTTGATTCGGATGTAGTAGACAAATTGATTCAGAAGGATGAGCAGATTGAATTGGTATTGAGTGAGGATGAAAGTAAAAAGGCTGTTGAATTGTTTCAAACTGCAATCAACCGTCAGGATATGAATGTTCAGGTCGAAGCCCTAAAAGCGGACGAATTGCCGGTTTCAGTTACTTTAGATGAGTTCATGAGACGTATGAAGGATATGGCTAAAACAGGTGGAGGAATGGGCTTTTACGGTAGTATCCCGGATAATTATAAAGTCAGTGTAAATGGTAATCACCCGTTGGTGAAACGTATTCTGGAAAGCAATGAAGAAGACGGGCAAAAGTTGGCGAAACAAGCGTTCGATTTAGCTTTATTATCGCGAGGATTATTGACCGGAGCTGATTTGACATCGTTTGTAAAACGAAGTGTAGAGATGATTTAATAGTTTATTAAAAATAATTGCTTAATCCTCATTGTGTTATTGCATAATGAGGATTTTTTGTTAAAAACATTTGGAGTATATGGATTAAAAACCTACTTTTGTATCACAAACACGGTAGGTATAGCTCAGTTGGTTAGAGCACTAGATTGTGGTTCTAGGGGTCGTCGGTTCGAGCCCGATTACTTACCCGCTTCTAAAGGCTTCTCAGAAATGAGAGGCTTTTTTGTTTTTACTGCTAATCAAATATTTACAGGGTGATTCAATGAACGATGGAAGTTTTTAAATAAATTTTTACTCTGTTTGATTTTTAGTTTAGATAGGGGTTTTTGGGGAACTTGGCAACATGTGCATATTTTGGCCCAAGGCTGATGAGTGCCTTTTTCCAAAGATTCTCCGTATCCGTTAAAAAAGGGAGTGTAGGTTCAAAAGAATTGTGTACAGCCCAGGAGTTTTGTTCTATTTCTTCTTCCAATTGACCAAATGACCACCCTGAATATCCAAAGAAAAACTTTATATCTTTAGGAAGTAGTATCTGTTGTTGAATCATAGCAACTACCTGTTCTAATTCTCCGCCCCAAAAAATTCCTTGCCCCACTGGGATACTTCCTGATATTTTATCAGGTATGCAGTGTAGGAAGAATAAAGCATCATTTTGTACTGGGCCGCCAATATAGATTGGGTACTCTTTTCCATTGAGGTCTTCGATGACGTCTGAGAGGAATAGGTTAGAGGGGTGGTTTAATACTAGACCTACGGTTCCGTTAGAATCATGTTCGCAGAGTATTACGACAGATCGTTCAAAATTAGGGTCGAGTATGAAGGGCTCAGAAATTAATAGGCTCCCTTGAGCCGGAGTATTTCGGTTAAACATGCTTTTTACAATGATGGTACTAGATAAACATAGCTAATTTTAATATTATTTCCAATAGTACTGAATGTGGTTAGAACTATAATACAATTTGGGTACGGTGGTGTTTTTAAAAGCTTCATTTAAAAGTGAAAAAGGAATAAACATGACAATCTTTTGTATTGCATTTAGTAAGTTTGTCTACACAAAACAATATTTCAATGGCAATCGATCATAAAAATATAGCAGCTATCCGAGAGGAGTATCTGAAGGATTCCCTTTCTGAGGAACAGGTGTCTGAAACACCTTTTAAACAGTTTGAAGAGTGGTTTGAACAGGCCTTGAATGCAAAAGTGATAGAACCCAATGCAATGACATTATCTACGATTGGGGAAACAGGTTTTCCTTCTTCTAGGATAGTGTTACTGAAAGACATAAAGGCTGATGGATTTAGTTTTTTTACAAACTATGAAAGTCGAAAGGGGGTGGATATGAAGTATTGTGCGAATGTCAGTCTTTTGTTTTTTTGGCCTGAGTTACAGCGGCAGGTGCGAGTTGAAGGTGTTGTGGAGCGTTTGTGCCAAGAAGATTCTGACGAGTATTTTGCTTCTCGCCCTAAAGGCAGTCGAATTGGCGCTTGGTCTTCTCCGCAAAGTCAGGTTATACCAGACCGTTCTTTTTTAGAACAGCGGGTGAATTTTTATGAAGACAAATTTGAAGGATTGGAGCTTGTGCCTCGACCAGAATTCTGGGGTGGTTATTTGGTGAAACCAGTTAAGATGGAGTTTTGGCAAGGAAGAAGTTCTCGTTTGCATGATCGGATTACCTACGTTTGGGAGAATAGTGTTTGGAAAATTTATAGATTGGCACCATGATAGTAGAGCTTAACAATGAGATAGAGGGAAAGTTTGGTCCTGCTGTAGCTGAAATTATTGATTGCGGCTTGCAGCCTACCCTGTCAATACGTAAAGAATACTTTTATGATGTGTGTCTTTGGTTAAGAGATAATCCTGCATATTATTTTGATTTTTTGGCGAATGTAACGGGAGTCGATTATTTTCCTGAGTCGAGATTTGCGTTAGTCTATAATCTGACATCGATACCTTTTCAAAAGCAGTTGACTTTACGCGTCGAATTGGAGAACGGGCGGAATTCTGATGAATTGCCTGAGATACCGTCGGTAAGTTCAATCTGGCGTACGGCAGACTGGCATGAGCGTGAAGCGTTTGATCTTTTGGGGATTTATTTTACCGATCATCCAGATTTAAGAAGGATTCTTTTACCTGATGATTGGGAAGGTTTTCCATTACGTAAAGATTATCAGGATCCAGAAAGCTATCATGGTATTCCTATTAAGAATTAATCGATAACATGCACACAAAATATAATCAGGGATATCTACGATATTTAGAAAAGATAAAGAATATCGGTTCTACAGAAATGGTGATTAACATGGGGCCACAGCACCCCTCTACGCATGGCGTGTTGCGGTTGGAGCTTGTTACTGACGGGGAGCTGGTCAAGGAGATCATACCGCATTTGGGCTATTTGCATAGATGTTTTGATAAGCATGCAGAGTCTATGAATTACGGTAAGAGCATTACTTTTACCGATCGTTTGGATTACTTGGCGTCTATGAATAATAGCCACGCATTTGTCATGGGTGTCGAGCGTATGTTGGGGATTTCCGATAAGATTCCAAAGCGTGTGGAGTATATACGGGTATTGGTATGTGAACTCAATCGAATAGCATCTCACCTTATTGCTATAGGTACCTATGGTATTGATATAGGAGCCTTTACGCCGTTTATGTGGTGTTTTAGGGATAGAGAGCATATTATGAATATGTTGGAATGGGCTTCTGGATCACGAATGCTATACAATTATATTTGGATCGGAGGTTTGTTTTATGATCTTCCGGTAGGTTTTGAAGAGCGTTGCCAAGAGTTTTTAACTTATTTTAAACCTAAGCTTGTCGAGTTGGATAGATTGCTTTCCACCAATCAGATTTTTATTTCCCGGACAGCAAATATAGGGTGCTTACCTGCTGATGTGGCTATAAACTACGGCTGTTCTGGGCCTATGTTGAGAGCTAGTGGTATGAAGTGGGATCTTAGACGCATAGATGGATATTCCGTATATCCCGAACTCGATTTTGATATTCCAATAGGAAAAGGTGAAATGGGGACCATAGGCGACTCTTGGGATAGGTATAAGGTGCGTGTGGATGAGATTTATGAGTCTGTGAAAATTATAGAGCAATGTCTTGCACGATTGTTGTCTGATTTTGCGCGTTTGCCAGATTTTAATCCACGTGCTTTAGTACCTAAGAAGGTGAATGTGAAGGCGCAGAATTATTATGTACGTGCGGAAAATCCAAAAGGAGAGCTCGGGTTTTATTTTGAAACACAAGAGAAAACAGATGTTCCTAGGCGATTAAAGGCTAGAGGGCCAAGTTTTAATAATCTTTCTGTATTGCCTGAATTAGGTAAAGGTGTACTTATCGCAGATTTGATAGCTATTTTAGGTTCTATAGATATTGTGCTGGGGGAAGTAGATAGATAAAAGTGAATAATGAAAGAAAATGCAAAAAAACGCATTAATTATTTGAAGATTAAACATTAATATGTATCTTTGGATTCTCATAATTTAAGTTTATAATTGGTTAATAGGAAGTCTGCATCCGCCCGGATGCAGGCTTTTTTCTTTTACTAACTTTTTTCAATGCATCTTTTTATCTAAGTTTAGATATAAAATGGGAGCAAATGTATATAGACTTAAATTATCCCTCATCTTTTGGAAAGCTATGCTTTTACAGGTGTATATATTTTAGGTATATAGGGTTTCTTTTTGCTAGGTTTCTATTTCTTATCCTGTCAATCTTATCTCCGTCTTGTTTTGGTGCCTATGCACAACAATGGGATTTTAAAGAGAATGCAAATAGTGTGCTGATTCCTATTGATATTAAAAATCATATCATTATGGTTCCTGTAAAGTTGAATGGGGAGCCGCTGACTTTTATTTTAGATACAGGTGTTAAAGAGACAATGTTGTTCGGCGCTGTGGACTCTACGCTTTTAAGAAATGTCTCCTCCTATAGTTTTCAAGGACTCGGTATTAATCAGGGAATTAAAGGTCTATTATCTTTGAATAATGTTTTGGTTCTTGGAGATTCTATGTTGATTGATTCTAATCATGATTTATATGTAATTACAGATAGCACAATTAATCTTTCCAAGAATATAGGAATCCCTATTCATGGAATCCTTGGGAGTAATTTTTTTCAGAATCATATTGTTCGGATTGATTACATCCGTAAAAGACTGCATGTCTTTAAGTCTTTGGATGACTTGGACAAAGATCTGAGAAAATATACAGCCGTTAAACTGGATCTTGTGAAAGATCGTCCGTTTGTAGATATTAACATAAGTAGTGGCGGTAAGCTCTTTGAACATTCAAGGATGTTGGTAGACCTTGGTAACTCCGACCCTCTGATGATTTTTCCGAGTACTTTGAAGGGATACAAAATCTTAGAGCCTTATGTTTATGAGTATTTGGGACAGGGATTTAACGGTAATATCTATGGGAAGAGAAACAGAATAGAGGGGGTGACTCTAGCAGAATGGAATTTTAAACGATTATTTGTCTCTTATCCTGATAGTGCTTCTTATAGTAGTAGGAGGTTGATCGAGCGAAGGGTAGGTTCCATCGGTAATCAGATGATGGCCCGTTTTGATGTGATTTTTAACTATGCTGATAGTATAATGTATCTCCGTAAGAATAAAATGTACAGAGAGCCCTTTAATATCGATATGAGTGGATTGGAGGTTCGACATGTTGGTTTTTCTTGGTTAAAGAGTAGAACGGGGGTAAAGCCATTCGGAACAACCTCCAATGAGGGGCAGACAATTAACCTGAGTAATGATGTGCTGTATCAAATTGAATTGGTGCCTTCTTATGTGGTACATCATGTAAGGGAAGGCTCTCCTGCTTATATAGCGGGGGTGAGGGTGGGAGATGTCATTGATAAGGTCAATGGTAAACAGTCAGGGAAGATGACGTTGGAAGGCATTAAAGGAAAATTGCAAACGCGTGATCAATACGGCATATCGCTTGATGTAAAGCGGGGTGAGAGGATATTCAAGTTTAGATTTAAATTAGTTGATCCTATCCCATTAAATTAAAAGGGACTGTTAAAAACAGTCCCTTTTAATATTATTCAAAATATTCTTTGATTCGTTCGAAGAATGATTTCTCACTTTTTCCAGGTTGCGGTTTAAAGTTGGCCGAACCTTTTAGTTTTTCTAAGATTTCACGTTCCTCCGAGGACACAGCCTTAGGTGTCCATATGTTGACATATATTAATTGGTCACCTTTGTGGTAAGAGTTTACTTCTGGAATACCTTTTCCTTTAAGTCTTAATATCTTTCCTCCTTGAGTGCCCGCATCAATTTTTATCTTTGCTTTACCATCTATGGTTGGGACTTCTACGCTAGTTCCTAATGCTGCATCTGCGAAATTAATGTATAAATCGTATATGACATTAATACCGTCGCGCTTAAGTGATTCGTGTTGAACTTCTTCAACCAAGATGATGAGGTCTCCTGGGATTCCTCCTCGAGGGGCAGCATTACCTTTTCCTGTCATAGAGAGCTGCATACCTTCACTTACTCCCGCTGGAATATTTATGGTTATTGTTTCTTCACCTCTTTCCAGACCTTCTCCTTTACAGGTAGTACATTTGGCTGTTATTTCTACACCTTCTCCATTACAGGTTGGACAAGTGCTCGTAGTCTGCATCTGACCCAATATGGTATTGGTGACGCGTCTTACTGATCCTGCTCCACCACATGTTTTACAGGTGTGGAAAGATGATTTATCTTTAGCTCCGGAACCGTCACAAGTGGTACATATAATCTGTTTGTTAACTTTTACTTTTTTCTCAGTTCCTTTCGCTATCTCTTCAAGGGTTAACTTTACTTTGATTCGTAAGTTACTACCTTTTTGGACCCGGCGTCCTCCAGAACGGGAACCTCCTCCTCCAAAAAAGCTCTCAAACGGATGGCCACCACCAAATATATCGCCAAATTGGCTGAATATGTCATCCATATTCATGCCACCTCCACCACCAAAACCACCTGAGTTTCCTGAATGGCCAAACTGGTCGTAACGGGATTTTTTTTCTTGGTTGCTTAAAATCTCATAGGCTTCAGCTGCCTCTTTAAAATTTTCTTCTGCCTCTTTATCTCCAGGGTTTTTGTCCGGATGAAATTTGATTGCTAGTTTGCGGTAAGCTGATTTTATCTCTGCTGCATCTGCTTGACGAGATACACCAAGTACATCATAATAATCTCTCTTCGACATTCCTCTTCTATTTCTTATTGTCCTATGACCACTTTTGCAAAACGGATTACTTTGTCATTTAAGAAGTAACCTTTTTCTACG
>JBEBQJ010000014.1:0-49559 GCA_040395455.1 Sphingobacterium yanglingense
AAACCATCAATTTTACCTGGATTGCCCTTATCCTTCAGATACATTTTCATCGCATCGAAAGCTACAGAAGAGCCTCCCAAATCCCCTATGTTTTCACCCAAAGTAAATCTTCCATTTACAAATACCCCTGGTACAGGTTCGTAGGACTCAAATTGAGCGACCAATGCATTGGCTGCAGCATCAAATTTTGACTTATCATCTGCCGTCCACCAGTTGTTCAGGTTACCATTACCATCGTACTGCGCACCCGAATCGTCAAATCCGTGCGACAACTCGTGACCTATCACTGCACCGATTCCACCAAAGTTGACAGCGGCATCTGCTTTGTAATCGTAGAATGGACGCTGTAAAATAGCTGCCGGAAATACTATCTCATTGTACAATGGGCTATAATATGCATTCACCGTTTGTGGACTCATTCCCCACTCCGTTTTATCTACGGGTTTACCTTGTTTTGCTAGATTTTGCTCGAAAGCCCAAATATGTATATTCCGGATATTCTCGGCAAGGGAGTTTCCTACATTCAACTGAGAGTAATCCTTCCATTTGTCTGGGTAGCCAATCTTCACATTAAACTTAGCAAGCTTTTCTATCGCTTTTTGCTTGGTAACTGGAGACATCCATGCTAATTCATTAATATGGGACTCAAAAGATTTAATCAAATAGCCCACTAACTCCTCACATGCTGCCTTTGCGTCTTCTGGAAAATGCTCTTTCACATAAAGCTTACCCAATAGCTCACCGACAGTTTCATTTACAAACTCTAATCCCCTCTTATCTAACGCCCGTTGTTCCTTTTGTCCTTTCAACTTACGTCCAAAGAAATCGAATGACAATTCGTCCAACTCTTGTGTAAGATAGGAAGCAGCATCGTTCATGACGTGAAATTTAAGATACTCCTTAATAATAGGAACATTTTTCTGATTAACGATTTTATCTAGGTTTTGGAAGTATTTCAACTCGCCAATAATAACCGTATCCGCCTTAAAGCCCATAGTGGTCAAATACTGCGCAACATCTACATTCTTTACCAACTTGCCTAGGTCTTTGACCGCAACAGGGTTGTAGCGTTTTTGAGCATCTCTAGACTCCTCAATAGTCTTCAGATAAGAAGCAATAGTTTTTTCGAATGCGACAATTTTAGGTCCTTTTAAATCGCGCGTAAGCTGTCCTGTTTTGGCATATAAAGCCGAAATATAGTTAGAATAATCCCCTAACGTCTGTGTATTCTTTTCGTCTACCTTTTGATAGTAAGAACGGCCAAGACCAAGACCACCACCACCTAGATACACCGCATTGGCACTAGAGTTTTTCATGTGGGCGCCCACGTATCCGCCATAGAATGGGTTTCCCCCTTCTTTGCCATAGGTTGAAAAATAAGCAGTTAGATCTTTAAGGTCTTTAATCTCATCTATTCGCTTAAGCTGCTCTTGAATAGGCTGCAGTCCTATTTTATTACGCTTATCAAAGTCTATGAAAGATTTGTAGAGGTCGGCTATTTTTTGACCGTCACTTCCCTTCTGCTGCTGCGTATTTAAAGAACTTTTTAAGATGTTCAATACCGCTTCATCGGTGTTTTCGCGAAGCTCATCGAATGAGCCCCAACGCGCTTTGTCGGAAGGGATTTCTACAGATTTCATCCAATTACCATTGACGTAGTTATAGAAATCGTCCTGAGGTCTGACATCTTTGTCCATCAGAGAAAGGTCTATAGCTTGGTGCTGTTGCGCAAATGTCGCTGTGGCGCCGGCTAAAACCGCTGTAAGTACAATTAGTTTTTTCATCAAAAATATTTTTTTACCTTAACAAAACTATTACGGGTATACAGATTTTGCGAATATCAAACAAAGTGACGACGAACTGCCCGAATAATAACGGATTCTGTTCATTACATTTGCAATTGATACTACCCGCAATGGGTTTATTCTATGCAAACATAACAAATCATCAGTAGATTATCAGGTAACGATTTTATTTATAATGTATATAGAAGTTGAAGGTAAAACCTATTTTATCAGTATTCGCGATTCTGAAAAAAGTGTTAGTATCATCGGGCAGCAGGAAGACATAGTCCACTTGGCTGTATCTGCTCAATTATCTCAAGTCGAACTGATTACTTACCTTAAAAGTGCACACTTCCGTAGCTTGGTAAAAGTGAACAAGCTACCGCAAATGGACACAACGAATACTATTAATGCCTTAGGTGCCGACTTTACACTAATCATCCAAAAAGGCCTATTAACGCCATACATAGCGGGAAAAAGCCTATATGCAGATGTCAATCCTAAAAGTAAAATGGGCTTAAATAAGCTACTTGAACAGATTTTAAGACAGGAATTAAATAGACAAATCGGATTTTGGGAAGAGAAATTAAACGTATTGATCAGTGATATATATATCCGCAAACTAAAAACAAATTACCATACCATTTGTACTAACAGTAGCCGTTTGACTTTTGATAAAAACCTCGTTCACAAGACAAAAGAGTTTATAGCATATCTGTGTGCTGTAGCAGTTTTTGACTATCTGGAACTCGAAGAATCAATACGAGAAAAACTGGCTGATCAATATGTCAAAGATTGGAAACACCATCAAAAGGTATTCCTTTATGAACTAACAAAATAAAGCAAGTAGATAACATGACTATTCCCTATCGATTTAAGCTCAATACCTCATCATTTGCTTATTATTGGACAGAAGGCGTAGGGAGAGAGCTGCTAGATAGCCTTGGATTTATTCCTGATGTAGATAAAGCCAAACAATTTATCCCACTATTATTTCAATGGGATAATAAAGCTGATCAAGTGGTTCATGAACTGTATACTAAAATCGGTTTCCGAGATGCAAATAAATCTCTTTTTAAATATTTAGATCACCAAGACCTAAGTCTAGAACATTCGACGATATGGGACAGCTTTTTTAAAGGGGTAGATCTAAATCCCAATTGGTTGGATTGGAAAAAAATAAAAACAGGTAGTGAACTATGTCGTAGACCGGGACTCACCTCCCTAATTGTACTTCGGGACTATTGCCTGATGGGAGGTTACGAATCGGCCGCTATCAACAAGCCGCTGATCTACACAGGAGCCTTGAAAAAAGGAGCTGTAAAACGACTGGCCGATACGGTAGAGTTTTGGGTTCAGATTACTAAAGAAGATGGATTAAAAGACGGCAGTGAGGGATTAAAGCAGATCTTCCTTACGCGGATGATACACGCCTACTCTCGAGTCAATATCTTACAAAGATCAGATTGGAATACCGACAAATGGGGGATTCCAATCAACAGTTGGGATATGTTGGCAACAAATCTGGGGTTTTCTTTAGTGTTTATGGTAGGTCTCCGTCGCATGGGAATAAAGATATCGCCAGAAGAAAAAGAAGGCGTATTCCATTTTTGGAAGTATACGGGATATTTATTGGGGATTCCCTTGGAACTGTTGCCTGACAATGAAGCTGAGGCTATTGAAGCATTGTACTATTGGACCATGACCCAACGAGAGGGGGATGCTGATACGCTGCTACTCGCTGCTGCGCTAAAAGATGAACCTGTAATGGCGGGCTATCCAACCAATCCGATAATGCGAAAGATGATGCGTGAAATACATCTATTTTACAACCACTACCTCTTAGGGGATCACTCCTGTCAACTACTTGGGCTGCCTTCCACTACGGTTGGTCGATTTGGTCTCATTAATATATGGCGGACCAAAAAGCAGGAAATGAAAATTGGGAATGAAATAAACAGACTGAAGGCTGTCGTAGAAGGAGGAAACGAACAGGAGCATGTCCGTCAGATATATCAAAAATATAACCAATAAAAGAGGGCTGCGAAATAACTATCGCAGCCCTCTCTATAAACTATTAAGACTTGTCTTATTGCGCTTCGGGCAACAAAATAAACTTAAAGAGACGATCAGATTTTAAGTACTTATTTGCTACTTCTTTTACAGACTGTATAGACACTTTGTTCAATCCATCCATATAGCGAAGTACATAAGTAGGATCCTCATTAAGCTGATAAGCTCCAGAAATCTGTCCTAACCAAAATCCGTTCTCGCGCAATTGTAACTCTAACTGTCTTTTTTGCTCGATTACAAACTTATCCAAATCGACTTGACTCGGACCTTCCGCTTTTATCTTATTGACTTCGTCGATAGCAGAAGCAATCAGGGATTCATATTTATCAACGCTTGTACCGAACCCAATACTAAAGCTGTAACGTCCTCTTGGATATTTACTTGATGAAGCACTTGCTCCTGTACCGTAAACACCGCTTTCATCTTCGCGCAAACGCTCCAACAATTTAATAGACAGTACACTTTCCAATGCATCAAAATCTAAGTTTTCCTTCTCTGAGTAATCGTAATCCCCATAATAAGTCATCTGTACCTGAGCTTTAGCTTCCTTGCCTTTACGCACAATCTTCTCTACACCCTTAGCCGGTTCAACTATACCTAAATCCTTAGCTTGTTCTTTTCGACCAATATTCGGCAATGCCGCAAGATAATTTTCTAAATAAGGCTTGATCTCTTCCTCTGTAAAAGAACCTACTATAGTAAACGTAAAGTCAGAAGCATCTGCAAAACGTTCTTTGAAAATCTCTAAAGCTCGTTTTTGGTTTATACCTTTTATTTGGTCTGCAGTAGGAATAGTTCTTCTTACATTATCCTTATACAAGGTTTTGGTTTTCACATCAGAAAAAACAAAACCGGGATCATCTTCTCTATTCTCCATAGAAGATAGCGTGCGTGCGATACCACTTTGGAAGATATCATCGTCCAATCTTGGAGCTGTGAAATAACCATAGATCATTTCAAAAGCAGTTTTCAAACCTTCTTTATCTGAAGATCCTGATAGGCCTTCTGAGCGTTCGGACAGATAAGGCGAGATATTCGCATTCTTACCTGTCAAGTATTTTCTCAGCTCTATTGCATTCAACTGCCCTACTCCCGAGCCATTCACAAATGCTGCCGCATTCGAGGCTGTCAGATATTCGGCATCACTATACAAAGAAGTACCGCCTGGACTGAATGCAGAAATCAAAATCTGATCATTTTTAAAAGTAGTAGGCTTCAATAATACCTTAACGCCATTACTAAGGATAAGTTCCTTTGTTTGAATCGCCGCTATGTCTTTTGTTGACTTAATACTTCCCTTTACAGGCTGTTTAGCTAAAAGTGGTAATTCGGACACCTTATCTTCATAAGCCGTTAACTGCTCCTGATCGACCTCATGCAACCAAGCAGTAACCTGTGCTTCCTGAGGAAGGCTAGCTTTATCCTTTTCTGGCCCCATAATAACAATATCTCTATTGGTATCTACGTAAAAACGTCTTCCAATAGCTTCTACCTCTTTAAGGGTCAATGTCGGCAACAACTGCTTTGTGATCTGATAACGATCTTCATTGCTCAACGCTGGTGCATCATTAAGGAAATTTTGTAGGTAAGCGCTTACATAAGCATCTGATTTCTTCTTATCACGTTCTTTGTAAGAAGTCTCGTTACTCTTTACGAATGCGGTCATTGTCCGTTGAAACTCAGACTCAGTAAAACCGAATTTTTGAAAGCGGTCAAGCTCACGCATGGTAGCTTTTAATCCCTCTTCAAACATTCCTGGCTTAGCAGCAAACGAAATAGACAAATTATCTAGCCCCCCGAAAAGAGAACCTATACTAATACCTGCCTGAAGGAATGGAGGATTAGGCTGCTGACTGATTTCTCTAAGGCGCGAGCCAATCATGCTATTGAACATACTCTTCATTAAAGAAGTCCTGTAATCGCCTACAGTGCTTACTTTCTCCTCCGGATGCTTGATGATAATCTGCCCAACGGTAGAAGGCATTTCAGGATCGGTCACTACCAAGAATTGATTCTTGTTTAATAATGGGACCGAATGCTCCGTACGTTTTGCTGGATTCTTAGGTGTTTTCATATCCGAGAAAAGTCGGATAACCTCTTGTTCCATTACTTTTGCATCAATATCTCCTACGATAATAATAGACTGTAAATCGGGTCTGTACCATCTCGCATGAAAGTCACGAATCAATTTGGGATCAAAATTCATCACGACATCTTCTGTACCAATAGGCAAACGCTGAGAATATAAAGAGCCATTCAACAATACGGGTAGGAATTGATCTTGCATACGTTGCGAAGCACCTCTACCACCACGCATCTCTTCCATAATAATACCACGCTCCTTGTTGATTTCGTCTGTACCCAATAAGGCATCTTGTGCCCAATCACGCATTACTTGAAGGCCATTCTTTAATAGTTCAGGATCATCAGAAGGAATAGGTAATTGATAAACGGTCTCTTCAAAGCTGGTATACGCATTTAAATCTGATCCAAATCGAACACCTGCTTTTTGCAAGTAGTTAACCAAATCATTTTTAGGAAAATGCTTCAACCCGTTGAAGTTCATATGCTCCAGGAAGTGAGCTAAACCACGCTCTTCCTCTGTCTCTAAAATAGAGCCGACCTTTATACCAAGATACATCGTAACTCGCTTCTCTGGCTCTGCATTCTTTAAGATATAATACTTAAATCCATTTTTTAGCTGGCCGACAGTTACATTATTATCAAAAGGCAACTTATCTTGCCATTTTAAGGTATCTTGTGCCAAAATAGTTTTTGCTTCTTGCGCTAATGTAGAAGCATATACTGTAGATGCATCGACAGATGCGAAAGTAGCAGGTAATAAAAATGCTACTGCTAAAGGTTTTAAAAATCTCATTAATTTAGCATGTTTAATTTTTTGCCAAAATACCATTAAAATATTACTAAACATATTAAGCAATAATAAAATTACAATATTTAATTTTGTATATGGATTGGAATACTACATCTAAGGATTTTAAGAGGTATCTAGAATTTGAACGAAACCTTTCTCAAAACTCAGTCTCTGCCTACTTAAATGATGTGCAAAAGCTCAAGATATATTGTGAAGATCTGGGACTGGATATTAAAGAAGTAACCCCACGACATATTCAGGATTTCCTGATATGGATGAGCAGTTTTTCTATATCCTCTTTTACACAAGCTCGATTGATTTCAGGCCTTAAAGCATACTTTAACTACTTGGAACTCGAACATGACCTTAGCCCAAATCCTATCGAGCTTATCGAAACACCTCGTCTAGAACG
This sequence comes from Sphingobacterium yanglingense, assembly GCA_040395455.1. Lineage (GTDB taxonomy): Bacteria > Bacteroidota > Bacteroidia > Sphingobacteriales > Sphingobacteriaceae > Sphingobacterium > Sphingobacterium yanglingense_A. The sequence goes on from JBEBQJ010000014.1 coordinate 7,145, forward strand.
AAAAATACCCGATGTCTTGAACATTGAGGAAATTGATGCATTGATAGCCGCAATCGACCTATCCAGCGCAGAAGGTGCTAGAAACAAAGCCATACTAGAGGTCCTGTACGGTTGTGGTCTACGTGTCTCTGAGCTAACCAACTTAAAAATATCCAATCTTTTCTTAGACATTGATTTTATCAAGATAGAAGGTAAAGGCAGCAAAGAGCGCCTGGTACCAATCGGAAACCAAGCTATAAAATATCTTAAGATATACCTGCAGGAAGTTCGAAACCAACAGAAGATAAAACCAGGAAATGAGGACTTTGTCTTTCTCAATCGTCGTGGTGCAGCGCTCTCGAGAGTTATGATTTTTATCATAATCAAAGACCTTGCAAACTTATCGGGACTAAAAAAACAAATCAGTCCACATACCTTCCGTCATAGTTTTGCCTCTCATCTTGTAGAAGGTGGGGCTGATCTTCGCGCAGTACAGGATATGCTGGGCCACGAAAGCATCACTACAACAGAAATTTACACACATATTGATAAAGAATATCTTCAATCGGTAATAACGCAGTTTCACCCAAGGTCTTAGATTGATGCAACAAAGTGTATTTTAATTTGCAACATTGATGCAATAACAATACCTTTGTAAGCAATGCATATCTTCATAAAGACAGTAGCCCTAATCTTCGCGATAACCCACCTATGGGTTTCAGGAAGTTTGCTCCTGCACAAACATGAGGATTGCCAGTCGGACAGCTCTTGCCAACATAAGGACGAATCGACAACACACGATGACTGTGCTATTTGCTATTACATCTACCTACCCAACTCGGTAGCACCTACAGCTGCCCTGCAGCTAGATTACATCCCTCCTTATTCTTATCTGACTTACAGCGTATCAATCGATACCTCCATAGTAATTCTTAAGCCTCGTCTACACACCAATAAAGGACCTCCTGTCTACACCAGAGTTGTAGCTCCTGCTACTGTATAGGGTTCTATTCAGATTTTCATTACCGAATGATACTTTTTGTTCGCGCCATGAAAAGGACTGATATCGTATATGCGTAATAACGATTTACTAACAAAGCTATTCATGAAGACGATTGTCATTCTAATCGCCCAATGGGCATTGTACATGTCTGTATATGTATACGGTCAAAGCTGTGATTTGACTATTAAGATTCTATTGGTGGATACGGACTCCAATCCAATCATCACCGATGCGCAATTGCTTTTGGACAATACCATCTACCCGAAAAAGCTCAGTAAAAGGCAATACGAATTCAAGCAAATATGTCGAGGACACTCTTCGCTATATATAAACGCTATTGGTTACGAAAAAAAGGAAGTCGGTTTGATGCTGAAACAAGACACCACTTTAACTATCGTTCTAAACAAAGCGGCTCAGCAACTGAAAGAGGTTACCGTAGTAGCTCACACTAAAGGTATTGCGACGAATACATCCATGATGCTGTCAAAAGAACAACGTCAGGAAAGCCAAGGCAAAAATTTGGCTGGAGTACTCAGTGAGATTGCAGGAGTGAATACACTAAAGACTGGCGCAAACAATGGTAAACCCGTCATAAATGGTCTTTATGGAAATAGACTACTACTCATAAATCACGGCATAAGACACGAAAGCCAACAATGGGGTACTGATCATGCTCCAGAAGTAGACCCTTTCTCTGCGGAGGAGATAACAGTTATTAAAAGCTCGGATGCTGTCCGCTTTGGTCCTGATGCCTTAGGTGGGATTATAAAAATCAATCCTTCGCCTATAGCTACAGACCGAAAGGTGCTAAGCAGTAGTGCTCTAGCCTTCAATAGCAACGGAAGAGGACTGCTGTTAAACACGAAACTTGAAGGGACCGTCGAACAATTTTCTTACCGTGCAGGAATTACGAGTGGCAAACATGGCAATCTTAAATCGGCGGACTATTACTTGGGTAATACGGGCAACGAGGAACTACATGGTAATGTCTTTGCCTCCTATAGTACTGGAAGAAACAGATTCCAAGTATACTTAAGCCATTTTGGAAACACGCTGGGTGTATTCCAAGGGGCCCATATCGGCTCGAAAGAGGATATTTTGGCCCGGATCGAGCATGGGCGACCTTTTGAAGAATATGAATTTTCTTATAAAATTGGCTCACCAAAGCAACGTGTGACCCATCAACTGGCAAAACTAGAATACCAAAATCAACTCGACGAAAACAGTACGTTAGAAGCTCAATATAGCGTACAACGTAACCATAGAAAAGAATATGACCTTCGTCGTGTTCTCGAGAATGACGTACCGATGGCCGATATCGTATTGAACACACAACAGTTAGAATTGGTATATAGTCGCCCCTATTTAATGACGGGAATTTCTGGAATTCTACAAACAAACAACAATGTACCAGGAACTGGCTCTACCCCTATCATTCCTAATTTTGAGAATCATGGACTTGGCGCGTTTGTCAGTGTCAAAATACCATTCAAAACCTATCTGATAGAAACAGGTGTACGCTACGACTACAAGTTCTTTGATGCAGCAGGGTATCAATATGATTATTCGAAGATAGACAATGATGGTTTAATTCCACAGTATCTTATGACGGATAGGAAGCATTTTCACAACATTTCGGGGGTAGCGGGAATTAGCCAACGGATTAACTCCATGTTTACCTGGAAAAGCAATCTGGGTTTAGCTTGGCGCGCACCTTCAGCCAATGAACTGTATAGTGATGGGATACATCATGGAACGGGGACATATGAAGTGGGTGATAAAAATCTGCAAAGTGAAAAGGGGTTAAAATGGATAAATTCACTTTCTATTCATAAAGGGGTAATTAGAGCTGATGTGGATATATTCGGACAGGTAATAGAGAACTACATCTATAGCCAACCGGTACCAGACTCCACTCGCCAAACCATACGTGGTACATTTCCCCTTTTTCAATACAGTCAAGACCGTGCTTTTTTTTACGGAGCAGACGTGTCGGCAATAGCTGACATCAACGGTAACTGGCAGTATGGGGCAAACCTGTCCATTGTCAAGGCCAAAAATATTACAAAAGATGAGTTTTTGCCAAACATCCCTGCCTGGAAGTTACAACAACACCTCTCGTACCGGTTTTTGCCAAACAAGGTATTGAGTTACATCAAGGTGAAGCATCAATTTCAAGCTAAACAGAGCCGCTATGAACCAAACTCTGACTTTGCTGCACCACCGCCTTCCTACCATCTTTTCGATGCTGTATTGGCTTCTTCTGTAAAACTAAAAACACAACAAACAGCCGAGTTCCAATTGGCTGTTGAAAACATCTTTAACGAAGCTTATAAAGATTACATGGACCGATTTAGATACTATGCACACGCTTTAGGGCGAAATATATCTATAAAAGTCAATTTTACATTTTAACAATTTAATATCATGAAAAAATATATAACTATACTGTTCATTTCCATTTTTGCTTTCGCTACCTCTTGTAAAAAAGATGACCCAACACAAGAGATAGATCAAGAAGAAGTAGGCTCCGCATCCATTACTTTCACCGAAGTAGAAGCGGAAGCTCACGGCGACCATTACCACTACTCGGAGATAGAAAACCCTGAAATAGCGAAAATAGATTTCAAAGGTACTCCAATGTTGCCGCCTGTTGGAGCTCATACACACCTGGAGGTAGGAAAATCGTACCGCTTCAATGTGACCATTAAGGATTTTGCTGGACGCGAAACCCAACAGTCTTTTGTTGAAAAGGACGATCATCATTTTGCTTTTATTTTAGGTATTCCTGAAGACCACGCTTTTGTGACTTATAGCGACAAGAAAAATGATGGCACTAAAGTAAAGGTTGGTGTCCAAGGCTACATAACAGTATTAAGAGAATCTTCGACGTTTAACACCCGCTACATTATGCGCCACTTGAACCCTAAAGTGAAAGAGATTATCGATCCGAAAAAGGATTGGAACAACAAAGAATTCACTTCTTTTTCGGGAGCAAATGATTTAGACCTTAAATTTGACCTTCATTTTACTCAGGATGGGCATGCACATTAATCTGTAATGCATACTACATAAAAAAAGAGCATTTGATATTTTCAAATGCTCTTTTCTTTTTAGTGTCCCCGGCGGATATTATTATTCAGTTATATATCAATTAATTAACACTAAACCGTACAAAATTCGTACAAAAATACCGAGAGCCACCACGCTCCCGGTATGCCCGACCCACCACAGATCGGGGCTTTTTATTAGACCACCACAGTCTAATTTCTTTTATCAGACATCACCTTTATTACATTGATACAGTATAAAGAAGACAATCAATGCAAAAACCACCATAACAATAGTGCCCCCCATTGAATTATTCCTATACTTCTTGTACAAAGATTCTATCGAATTATATTCATCGGTAAACAGGTTGTTCTCTTCCGCGAATTTTTGAGCCTCTATTTTATCACTTTTGTAAAGAGATTGAAATTTAGAACCAAATTTAAGACCATCGTCGATAACCTTATTTACTTTGTACTTTTCCTTTTCTTTGTCGTAGTCTTCTGGTTTCCATTTAGAGCCACATGACATACAATAAACCACTAGCCTATCCTTACCATGAAGACCAGCCAACAACCCTACTCCACCTGTCAATACAGCTCCAGCAACTGCCTTACCACTATTGAACCCCCTCTTATCAGCAGTCAATTGAGTAGAATTACATTTAGGACACTTTAGTATATCGCCATTGCTTATTTTATTGTCTATCATATCCATGATTTATAACTATGTCATATCGTCATCTAGCCTAAACCAAACTACTTTCATAGTTGGATTATATTGCTTTATTTCTTTTATCTGGATTAATAAGTTCTTGAAGTTTACCCTTTAACAACATATTATTCTCTTCGACAACATTTATATATTTTTCTAAAAGTAATTGATGTTTAGATTTCCAATCTACTTTTTCGTACCCCTCAACACTTTCAGCTGCAAAATCCTTGTTGGAAAAAGATTCTTTAAGTTCAAACATTTCACCTTCCCCTGTATCCCACCACTCCTTAGAAATACCAAACTCGTAATACAACCTATAAAATATATCGTTCAATATATTCTTACCAGCCTTTAAATTCTTTATTTCAGATATTTTAGACTGAGACAAACCTATTCTTTTAGATGCTGATACTTGATTTAATCCAAAATATTTTAGAACCTCAAAAAAACGTTTACTTTTTTCTAACTGACTACCAGAGTCTTCCATAAATAATATATTATTTAATATATATTAGCTTTGATTATTATATTGTTTAATATATATTTGTAATAACAAAACCTAATAACAGACAAACGTAATAAAAAAATATAACAAATGAATATAACGCCTAAAATTGAAGTTACTGGAAACGAGCTCCAATTCATTAGAAAAAATGCTCCAAAAGCTTTTGCTAGAACCGTATCCGAATCCTTAATTGCCGAAGGATACAATGTCGATCGAGTAAAAGTTCATCAAGAATTACATACCATAAAAGACCTGTATGACAAGCGTATCATAATAAAAGCTCGCGAATTACTCAAAGCCATACAACAGGTAGAGTATATAGAAGTATAGCCACCACGTTGCAATCACCACAGTTCCACCACCGGCAAGCTTAACGTTCTTATATAGCCGAATCACTTTACGCCAAGCTTCGTAAAGATTTAAAAAAAACACAAAACCACCACCATGATTACGAAAATTTTAGACCCCACCACAAAAACAGTCACGTTTGTTTACCCAGCGTATACAAACAAAAAGCCTCTAAAGGTATCTATCACCAGTAGCTACCATGCCTCCATACTACATAACATCTTTACGCTAAAGTTCGTCGTCCAACAGCTACAAGAATTCACCAATCAACGTAGCCAGGCATACAGTTCGCGTCAAAAATTCACACCAAGTCGCATTCAGGCGATATCAGCTATACGTAAAGTTATCGCGGATCACCAAGAAGGTAAACTTCTCAGTCTCTACATCGCAATACTAAGAGCTAAAAAGCATATAGATGCCATTGCGCCTAGCTACAGTAGTCCACTACGTCATTATTATGATAAGTCTATTTCTAAAATCGTAGCTGCAGCCAAAGACGAAGTATCTATAAAAGCACCATACGTAACCATATAGAACCATGCTACAGGTTAACGGCTAACGATCGTTCTAACTATCCTCTTCTAGTTAGCCGGAAGAGGTATTTATAAAACCAATAAACAAAGTTGTGTTATGACACTCAGTTTTTCCACCACCTATCCACCAAATATGGATAGTAAATCCCGTCAACCAAATCACTTCATTGCGAAGATATGGCACGGTCTTACAACACTAGGTTACAGCAATGTAACTGACTATTTGCATTACAAAAATAAAGCATTGTTTGACAGAGTATCTGGCTGGACATTAGCTAAGCCAGTACACGCTAAAATCCATACGTTAAGAGAAGATATTCAAAACAGATGGGGGCCAAATATGCTGATTCATTTTGTAATCCACAATCGCACTGCACAGCGCTTTCAATTTGCCCCCGTCACGCCATGCACGCATATACAGGCTGTTCGTATAAACTATACAGAAAGTCCGTTTGCAAAACCGTACATCGAGATAGACGGTTACACCTATTCTCCACGTATGGCCGAATACAAGCCTTTATTGGAAGATCTATCCCGCAATGACGGATTCGATTCTCCAGAAGACTTTCTATCCTATTTTAATAAAGACTGGACAGGTAAAATTATTCATTGGACTACTAAGAAATACTAGAAATGGAAATAGCATTCATACTGTCAATGTTGATCAACCTAATACTGATAACAATAATTATCCTTATCCAAAATGGTGTTCAAACTTTCGCTGCTTATAAACAAGCAGTATTAAAAAAACCTGTAATGCAATATTATAATATAGAGCCTATTCCATTTAGAGGAGAAATGGATATAGATATCGATAATACTATCGGCTATTGGCTTGAAAAGCAGCAGAACTCTATGAATTACCCGCACACAGAGACATATGCAAATTTCATTATTGATAGATACCGTGATATAATAATAGAAAGCCTTCTTGAAGCCATTCAGAAACACCTTGTCAGCGACCCATCATTAATCGCAATAGACATCGGTTCCGAATGCTATAATCCCAAAATCAGATTTGCATCCAAGATTGCTTTCTTCCAATATGAAAAAGAAAGAACACTATCATTTGTATTCATCCAAGCAATGAATAACTATCCACGTAAAAGATTTTTTTAACCATGAAAGAACCAATCATTTACATCGCAGGTCCAGTAAGTGGACAGCCAGATCTAAACAGAGCAGCTTTTTACGAGGCAGACAAGGCACTCAAAAAGCTAGGATTTATCACACGTAATCCACACGAGTTCTGCGCAGACATACGTGCAGCAGAACCCGAAGACCCAGCCTATTACCGAAGAGGCATTGAGGTGCTCGTTCGCGATTGTACAGATGTTATTTTGTTACCAGACTGGCAATATTCTGTAGGAGCCACTATGGAGCGAAATGTAGCAAACGCATGCTGTATACAAACGTTCGAAAGCATAGGCGATTTAATAAGTAAATACTCTAACGACTAATAACCATTATGATGGAACAAACCATAATAGATATGCATCATGACAAGATGATTATGTCCACCAGCTTACACCTTATAACAAGTATTGCTCTTTTACTTTTGGCATTACTGATATGGGTATCAGCCGATCGTGCCGAATGCAAACGTGAATTAAAAAAACTAAAACAGCGTAATCCACCACCGCCTCCAAGAAGAAGCTGCAAATATGCCGAAGAAGTAGCAGAAGAGTATCACGAACAAATTTTATAACAAATAATAATTACCACCACAAATGAACAAAGTAACCATCACAGTAAACGGTACACCCGTAGAGATCGAATTGACAGCAGAGCAAATCGCTCAAGTCACAAAAAAGGCATGCCATTACACCGACATTAAAACGCTTCAAGACGCGTTAAACTACATCGGCGAAAGCGAAGAAAGCTTTAACCATCGCACACAATTTGATGACGACGTGCAGAGAGCAGGCAAAGAACTAGAAGTAATCTTCGAAGCCATTAGACAAGGAAATGAGCTAGGTAACAATAAAGGTGACTACTGGTATTATCCCTGGTTCAATGCAGCCCGTTCGTCGTCCGGTTTTTCGTTCACCGTCTACCGCTGCGTTTATTCGACTTCGGGTGTCGGCTCCCGCCTCTGTGTAGAAAATGATGAAAAAGCAGAGTACATAGGTAGGCAGTTTATAGACATATACAATCGATACATCAATGGCGAAAAACTTAAAACAACACAGGAGATCAAAGTCATTCCACCAAAGGAATTCAAATCCTACAAAGACATCAAGACCTTTGAAGATGCATGTTTAGCTACAGGCACAGATGTAAGCTGGTTTAACATAAGGCATGCTGGGTTGTCAAGAGACACCATCGCTCATGAGCAGTTAAAAATTATTGCAAAAGCATTAAACGGCAACAAACACATGGACTATAAGGATACCAGCGAATATAAGTACTATCCCTGGTTTAACTCTGTTGGTTCGTCGTCCGGTTTTTCGTTCCGCGGCTACGACTACGTTAATTCGGGTTCGACTGTCGGCTCCCGCCTCACATATAAGAGTAAGGATATAGCTACCTATGCAGGCAAACAATTCCTACACATATATGATGCTTGGATAAACTAAGTAATTAAAAGGTGGCTATCCATTGGCGCTATGTTAGTTCGTCGTCCAGTTTTTCGTTCAACGACTACAACTACGATAATTCGAATTCGAATGTCAGCTCCCATATCTGTAAAAAATATTGATGGATAGCACCTTGCTAGCAATGCAAAATATAACAAGTTCAAACGGTCGTTGGTAGCCCATAAGCGAAGACGACCAATTAAAACAGAGGCAATGAAACGACACGGCAATTTATACGAAAAGATCTACGACATCCACAATATATACCTAGCTGACGATATCGCTAGCAAAGGCAAGGCAAAACAAAAAAGCGTGATATGTCACAGGCTTAACAAAGAAATGAACCTCTTTAACATTCAAAATATGCTAATTGACAAAACATTTCAGACATCCGAATACAAGGTATTCAAAGTGTACGAGCCCAAATCACGCGAAGTATACCGTCTACCCTATTACCCAGACCGCATTGTCCACCATGCGATAATGAATGTATTAGAACCCATATTTGTAAAGTCATTCACGACAGATACCTACAGCTGTATAAAAGGAATGGGCTTGCATAAAGCATCTCGGAGACTGACCAACGCATTAAAAAACGAGTCAGCCACCAAGTATTGCCTAAAACTAGACATCAAAAAGTTTTACCCTAGCGTAGATCACGACATATTAAAAACATTACTACGTCGCAAGTTCAAAGACAATGACCTACTATGGTTATTAGATAGCATTATAGATAGTGCAGCAGGAATACCTATTGGCAATTACCTAAGCCAGTATTTTGCAAATTTCTACTTGACATACTTCGATCACTGGATCAAAGAAGAAAAGCAAGTAAAACACTACTGGAGATATGCAGACGACATCGTCATACTTTCAAGCTCCAAAGACCATTTACACGGATTGCTAAAAGAAATCCGAAACTACCTATCAGAAAATTTAAAGCTGCAGGTAAAAGAAAACTATCAAGTATTTCCGGTAGCATCACGAGGCATCGATTTCCTTGGATACATACACTACCACACCCATACATTATTGCGCAAAACCATTAAAAAAAGATTCGCCCGCAAAGTCAGCAAAGGAGCATCCAGAGAATCACTAGCGAGTTATTTAGGTTGGGCCAAACATGCCGACTGCAAGAATCTAGTTAAAAAGCTGATACCAGATTATGAAAAAATTTAGCGACTTCAACATCAAGTTAGATCACGCCACATTTGTAGGAGATAAAATAAAAATCAACAAAATATTTAACGTCCCGATTACCGTACATGCATACAAAATGGTACCGTCCAAAGTATACAAAGAAGACGAATGCCTCCACCTCCAAATTGAGTACAAAGAGGAAATGCACGTATGTTTTTCAGGATCAACAAAATTAAAAGAGCAGATTCAAAAAGTGCCATCGACGGGATTCCCTTTCGAAACAACAATAGTCAACGACAACGGAATGCATTTATTTACATAAAAACCAAAACAACAATGAAAAAATTAACAATCATAACAGGAAAGCAATTCTCAGGTAAATCAGAAGAATTAAAAAAAATCTACAAGCAACGAGATCCAGGTACCGCTGTATTAATTGAAGACGGCCGTTCATTCCCATACTATACCGGTGAATATGGCGACACCCCAGAAATGATCGAAGTCATTCTAATAGACAATTTCCCCGCTGCAAAAATTCATGAGCTATTTGAAATAGTGACGACTCCAAAAATGAAACTATTAGAGAAATACAAACACGCAGTAGAAATTGACACGCCAGAATTAATCGTGGTCATCGACGAAAAAGAAATGAGAAAAATACCCGTTGGTGAAGGACTTAAACGCCGTGCCAATATTTTCGAAAAAATAGAGAATAGACCACTGCGAAAGCATGTTACTGCATTTAATTTAAAATATTTACAAAGATTAGACTTCATAGAAGTATTGATTTTTATAGGCCACCAAGAAACAGGAAATAAATTTTCCATTACCTGGCACGGCTCCGCTGGCTATATCAGCAGCATTGAGATCAGTTGCGAAGGAAATCAACCCGAAGCCACCAATATTATCCCTATTGAAAAATTCATCAATAAAAACAGGACCTACAAGTCCAAAATGGCAACACTATATCACAGTGTAGAAAATGGAATCGAAATAGAAATCAACTAACCACCACATGAAAAAGTACAAACTAAGAGCAGAGTGCACCGCAGACATCCTCTTATTTATTCCGATGATACTAAGTCGAGTAAAGTCTTTCACACTATTGCCACTAGACTTATCACCAGACATTGAGTTCGAGTTTACGCTAGACGCCACGCTAGACGAAATACTCGACTGCCTGCGCTATATCGACGATGGACATGTGATGTACCAAAGTGTTCAGCCTATAGAGCAATACACTGGCGAACGAGATTACAATCGAATCCCAGAAATAAATTAAAAATATCCACCACACCACCACAGTATACAATGTACGTACACCACCACGAGATACTAGGCCACACGGACGGTGGCCTAGATATAATACTAGCACTATATCCAGACGCTTCACAAGCCGTCAGTAACAAGAACTATAAGTTCAAGACACACGACGAGAAAACAGCATCTACAGCATTATTCAAAAAAACAGACCACAATGTTCCCGGAGGTTATGTATACTACGTTACCAACTTCGGCAAATCAACCAAAGGCAAGAACGCTATAGATTGCTACATGGAAGTGCACGGCCTAGACTTTGGCGCAGCATGCCAAGAAATAGCCGTACAGTTCAACGTACCAGGTGCAGACCCAAGCAAAGCACCCAAAGCAGCCTACAGCGACCGTCCAGCAACAACCGAAGAACCAGAAGGTGCCAAGACATACGAACTAAAGACATCCTTCAGCGACAAGGATATTGAAACTTTGTTACCACGTTACGTCTTGGCCAATATCGGGTGGACCAGTGGCGAAGAAAAAAAGAAAGAAGCCTACACCAAGATCGCTACAGCCTTCAAGAAATACAACTTCTACAACGTCGAGTCATACACCATCGTAAAGAACCGTAAAGCGATGACATTCACCTCCACCGAAGACTATCCAATCTTCGCCTGGATAGAACAGCACGCCGACAAAGTAGACTTCGTAAAGCTATACCAACCAAAGCACGCCGACAAAGGCCGTCGCTTCATGTACATATCTACCAAGAAACCCAAAGACTTCATGCATGGATATGCACAAGCCGAACGCGAATACCTCGACAACAAAGAAATAGCCTACGACGAGATAGCAGAAGGGAGCTACGAGACACAAGAAGAAGCCGAAAAGGCAGCACTCGAACGTATCAAAAAGTTACCAGGACTATTCATCATGTCAGGCGGTTCCGACGCACTGTCATTAGCCGTGTTGGGCTATTGGGTAGTATGGCCAAATTCCGAGACAGCCGAACTCACCCACGACCATATGTATAACTACAGCCTATGGTCACACAAAGTTTATCAGTTGTACGACATCGACAGCACCGGAGTATCCCAAGCCCACGAAAACGCATTAAAGCACCTCGATCTATATACCATAGAGCTACCTGCAGAGCTATTGAAGAGCACCGATCGCAGAGGCAATCCATGCAAAGACCTTCGAGACTATTTCGGGCGGTACCGCGTGCCTGCCTTCAAAGACCTAGTTCGCGTATCCCTACCCTATCGTTTTTGGGATAAAGTGCCAAAGTATTCCGGCAAAGGGAAAGACCGCGTCCAGATAGGCACATCGTACGAATTCAACAACGTACAGTGTTACAACTTCCTGTCCAAAAATGGATTCTATCGACTCAAAGCCGACAACCTTAAAAACGGGTTCATGTTTATCAAGATTGAAGGCAATATCGTCCGCGAAATACAGCCCAACGAAGTCAAGAACTATATCCATAGTTTTCTTAAGACACGGCAAATGGACAACGACCTTCGGAATACCATGTTCCGAACTACACAATTGTCCGAGAACTCACTTTCCAATCTCCCGTTCATAGATTTAGACTTCAATGACACAGGCAAAGAGCATCAGTACATCGTATTTGAAAATGCGCCAATAAAGGTTACAGCTGAGGGGATCACGGAATACGAACAGGGAGGTATTGATTCATTTGTATGGGAACAAGACACCATCAATTTCAATTACCGCACCGCCATGCCCGCATTCTCTATCATACAAGATATAGAGACACGCAAGTATGACATCGTAATACATCATTACAACTGCCTATTCTTTAATTACCTCATACAAACGTCACGCATACACTGGCGCGACGAGTTAGAAGTAAAGATTAAGACGCTTCCTGCAGACCAGCGCGAAGCCTATAAAAAAGCCAATCAATACAACATATCAGGAAGTCTCTTAAACGAAGAAGACCAGTACGAACAACGGCAGCACCTCATCAACAAATTATTCGCTATGGGATACCTTTTGCATCGATACAAAGATGCAGAGCGTCCATGGTGTGTGTTTGCCATGGACAACAATATCAGTGATGACGGTGGCAGTTACGGTGGCTCTGGTAAGTCCATTCTCTTCAATAAAGCAATACCACACGTATTGAAAAACTATTTCTATCTCGGTGGCCGTAATCCACGCATCACCGAAAACCAGTTCATATACGACGGATTGACCGAGCATCACCGTTATATCTATATCGATGACGCCGACGAGTTTCTAAACTTCAAATTCTTCTTTGATGCTATCACCGGAAACCTAAAGGTCAACCCAAAGAATATGGCCCCGTATATGATCCCAGGAGAAAAAGTAGGCAAGTACGCCATCACGTCCAACTTTACCCTACGCAACATCGACCCATCTACCGAGCGACGTATCCTGTACACTGTATTTTCAGACTACTACCACACCATGGGAGAGTCAAACAACTACATGGAGACACGCACACCAGGTGCAGATTTAGGCAAGCAGCTATTCACAGACTTCGATCGTACCGAGTGGAATCACTTCTACAACACCATGATCTACAGCTTGCAATTTTTCCTATCGAACAAGAGCAAGGAAAAGATTAATCCACCTATGGATAATGTCAACATGCGCAACATGATGACCGAAATGGGAGCCGATTTCCTAGAATGGGCCACAGAGTTCTTCTACGAAGATGGATTCAAAGTTGATTGCTTAGTCACTCGTGAAGAAGCATTCAAAACGTTCGACTATCGATACAAAAAGGGATGGAAAACACAGAAGTTCAGCAATGCACTACGTGCTTTTTGCAAGTTCAAGGGGTACATCTACAATCCAAGCGATTTAATAACCAGTACATCCGGCACACCACGCATCCTGCACAAAGTAGACGAGTACGAATTTCAGAAAGACGGCACCTGGAAGCACACAGGCCGCAAGACCGCAAAGGATATGCTCTATATACAGACGCACCCAGATAAAGCGCTCAACACCGACATATCAAAGCCAGGCGTTAGTCCATCCGACTTCCCCCCCGCCATAGATATGCAGGGATTTAATTAGTTACTATGTTACCAAATGAAATAAAATGAAAAAATCAAAAGTTGCTATTTGCGAAAAATGTAATTCTTATGTCTTAGCTGCACACATCGATTATCTTACTAAAGAATCAGAAAGATCATTTTCTGAATTATCTAATGATGGCTTTATAATAAAGCTAGAGACATTAAAAGAAACAAAAAAAAGGAACCTATCGACATATTCCTTATGCATTAATGGTGATTGTTCAGGGGCTATTATATCTGTTTGTGGCAAATACAGGTATAAACTTTGGCGGATATGGGATAAATCTAAGCCGATTGCTTTATGGATTATGCATAATCCGTCCACTGCAGATGAAAGAGAAAATGACCCAACAATTCGAAGAATCATCTCCTTTACAAAATCGTGGGGGTATGGAGGGATATATGTGGGCAATATTTTTCCGTTTCGCGCGACAAATCCTAGAGATTTAAAACAAATAAGCATTACCGATCTGGAAAAATATACAGACAACTTAATCCACATAAAAGAAATGTATGAAAAGTGCAAAATACATATCGTAGCGTATGGGAATCCTATAATAGAAAGTCAACTTGTTAAAAATATAGGTAATGAATTTAGTTACTTAAAACTTACTAAACAAGGGAATCCGTCACACCCGTTATATCTAAAATCAGACTTGACACCAATATTAAAATAAAAGAATCATGAACAATACCACCACATTCACATTAGACACTCAGTTTCTATTGAGCAAAGTAACACATCGACGCCCCCGCCCATATAAAGGCGGAACCGAAATCAAAGTTACCAATCTTGATGCAGCACGCGAAGATATCGCTGCAGTAATCAAACAGTATAATTTACAGCTTAAGATCACAGCAGTCGACGTTCAGCTTCGCTCTGTGATAGTTCATCCCACAATAACACCATTACAACAACAGCTCGAAAAAGTTTGGTTCGCGAATCATTACCGTAAAGAATTAATCGATCAAGTATTTGATTTTATGAACCACATAGATATATACTCCAAAAGAAGAGACTGGATAAAAGTTCCCGATTTAAATTTCCTAAAGTGTGTTGAACACCTAACAGATGATATATGGGTAGAAGAAATATTAAACCCGTCATCCACGACGAATCTAGAGTTCGACCGCATAGGCGCTTTGACAAAAGAAATTGAAGCCGGTGTAACATTCGGCTTTTACGAAAGAGACGGGAAGCTTTGTTGGGAAAGCTAATTAACAACCATCACCTGCCGTACTAACCATACGGCATTTTAAAACCACCACATTGTTATGAAAACACCACAGTTAAATATGTTCTCTGCGATGAGAAGTACATTCCAGGAACAAGAAGAACTAACCATCAGATCGATGAATGCTTATGGCCCAAAATATGGACACTGGGTATTCGCTTGGTCTGGCGGGAAAGACAGCACTGCTACCCTTACCTACATCATATATTTGATTGAGTCAGGTCAAATTCAGGCGCCAAAAAAAATAACAGTTTTACTTGCGGATACGCGACTTGAGCTAGCGCCACTTTGGGCATCAGCTATGCTTATTTGCGACCAACTACGTAACAGAGGTATTCGCATTGAAGTAGTAATGGCTCCAGTAGAAGAAAGATTTTTCGTATACATGTTTGGAAAAGGAGTCCCTCCACCATCAAATACTTTCAGATGGTGTACACCTAAACTAAAGATAGACCCCATGATGAAGCGTTTGGAACGACTTCATAAATCAAATGGAGAAAAGTTTCTACTTATAACCGGAGTAAGGCAAGGAGAATCTGCAGCACGTGATGGCCGCATAGCGATGAGCTGTGGTAAAGATGGTGCAGAATGCGGTCAAGGTTGGTACCAGTTAACTGCACCCGATTCTATTTGTGATAAACTAGCACCACTATTGCATTGGCGCGTATGCTCTGTCTGGGATTGGCTCAAAGCCTTTGCCCCAATGCCTAAATATGGAGGTTGGAAAACACAACAAGTTGCAGATTCATATGGTGGCGATGAAGCAGAAGAAAAAAATGCAAGAACCGGGTGTGTAGGTTGCAATCTCGCTAGTAAAGACATGGCACTGCTTTTAACCATTCAAAATCCGTACTGGGCATACTTATCGCCTCTTCTACGTCTACGTGATATTTATGCCGAGTTAAAAAAGCCACACAATAGACTTCGCAAAACCGAACCTCAATTTAAAAAAGATGGTGAATTGTCAAAAAACCAAAATAGAATGGGGCCTCTTACATTCGACGCCAGGATCTGGGGATTTAATCAGATCAGACAAATTGAAAGAGATATAAATACTATCGCTGAAAAAGAAGGTAAGCCGACAATATCACTCATCAATAAGATTGAAGAAAAAGCAATATTGAAAATGCATCGAAACAATGTTTGGCCTCAAGGATGGGACGGAACCGAAGAACGCGCAGATACTCCGTTCATCCAAAGATTTAATGATGGCACCATGCAGGCTGATCTTTTTTACAAAATTTAAAACCACCACACCATGACAAGAATACCATACACGCTAGGAATGCGCTTTCACGATGAAAGCCATTCCATATTTCACATCGTCCATGTTATTTGTATTGAAGACCCAAACAGAATGTCGTATTCCGTGGAATATGCGAATGGTTTTAGAGCTACTGGACAAGGCTTAAATGTACCACTATCAGCCGTAGAAATCCAACAGACACACGAATACAAAAACGGATACACAACGACATCAAACACAGAGAAAATCAAGTATACCGTCCAGCAGATGGACAACTTGATAAGATTAGGAAAATTAGTAAGAATATAAAACCACCACACATGAACGAAATCATCACATTATTTCTATTGACCATCTTGCAAAACGCAAGCTTTACCCTAACCAGTAGAGCACGCAACAGTGGCTCACTATGGTATAACGGATTAGCATCCATAGCCTCCAATGGTATTTGGCTACTAGTCATCAAAAAAGTAGTCACCAACCTAGACAGCACTGTTCTAATGTTGACTTACCTAGCTGGCAGTGTTATTGGCAGCCTTACCATGCATTACGTAGCCATGCGATTCATAGAGAATAGAAAAAACATTAAAAAACAACATAACATGAAGAAACTATTAATAGTCATAGCTATAGGCTTAACAGCTATATCTTGCAGTATTGAAAATGGACCAGAATCACCCAAAATACAGGTAGAGGTACACTTTATAAACGGGAAAGTAGATACCCTAACTATACACAATAGGTACATGATAAACCGAGACAATCAGTTAGGTACATCCGAATGCGAAAATTGTGGGTACACATCCACAGCCAACCAAGTCATGTACGTCAAGGAGCTTTAGCAAACTATCAAGGTACTAACTTCTAAAACGCCACACAACCCACCCCAGAGCCGCCCCGTGCGGCTCTTCTCATTTCCCCGCCCCGCGCCCCCGTTTTTATTAAAGAAAAGCAAATTTGTTACCCATCAAGCAAAGTAACAAGTCCTGTAAAAGCCTTGGATGAAAAGGGGGCGGAGGCCTGCGAAACAAACATGTAAAAAGAGAGAGAAAAGGCTGATATAAATTCTATAACATTATTTTGTTACTTTGTTACTTAATAAAAATATTAGAATATAATATACATAAATATCAATAACTTAATTTGGTAACATTAAAGTAAAAATTCACTGTTACAAAAATGACAAAGTAACAAACGTTTTGTTACCAATTTTTTGGTAACAAACGTAACAAATTGTTGTTACCCAAAAGTAACAACTACAAAACAGCCTTTACACCATCAAAAACACCGTTTTTAACAAAGTAACAAGGTAACACGTTTATGTAAAAAATATTCAAGGAGAATTTTACAGAGACAAAAACAGGGATTTTCGGACCATCTTCCAAGTGCAGGCTACAAAAACAAAAATAAACCCGCAATTTTAAGTTTTTTAAACTGAAAATAACTATCTTAGCATCAGTAAACTATACCACCACACCACCATGATATACACCACAGTTTGTGGCATACTATTTTCAAAAATAGAGCACATCACCAACTACCAACAGTCCAGTATTGATAAAGTCAATATTACGAGCAGCGCATGGCAAGAAATAAAATTTGCCAAAGGATCCGCTACCCTATCAATCAACGAATCGCCTAATGATCCAGGTAGACTTTTCACTTCTAATCTTTCAGCCACACTACGCGATGATTTTAAAACAGGCACAGGAATACTTGTCATCTCATTAACCGATGGCACGCGAATCGTGATTGGCAGCCAAGACATACCCGCGCAAGTCACCAAATCAGTAGCCACATACAAAACAGGAATAGCTTGCAACCACAATTTTTACAGACAACCTCTAAAAGCAGGCATAATTTCTTAAACAAAATTCGCGTAACATTCAGATTTTCAATCTGAAAACACATTATACAATCTATCCACCACTATGAAAGTATATTGCAACATCGAGTCGCTATTATTGCGAGACTATTTACACTACCTATTCGCCTACGAAGATGGTGCGTTTTCCGTTTTCCGAGACAAAGAATTTGGCAAATACCTATGCGCAATGGTCCACACCAGCGATACGCCACCGCCCAAACCCACGATCACAGATAGCACCGTCATTTTTACAATACCACCACGAGTGCACGATCTGTTTACCAAACAGTTTCTATACATCCGACCTGGTGATTACAAACGTATCGAAGACCGACTCAAGACCGATTACAACATCGATTTTGACAAATACCTATACGAAGGCCTTAAGTTAGGTATTCAGCGTAAAAAGGTTATTGAAAACTTCATCATACACCGCAAGCTGGTAAACAAAATCGGAGACGTCGAAGCATTAAAAAAGCGCGGGTACCGCGACGATCTCAAAAAACTAGAAAAGCTAACCCGACAACTGATCAACCGTGCCGACTATCAGTCTAGGTTAATCCAAAAGTCTATACAGGAATTTGAAAACACCTTAGCCTTATAACCATGTGTGACAAACTAGCATTCGAAACATACGCCGAAGCAAAACACCTAGTCAATAAAGCAAATAACAAAAAGCGATACTATATAGATGGCCAAAGGCAAAACAGAAGACAGACATATAAGCCCAAACGAGCATACAAATGCGAAATATGTGGTTTATATCACCTTACATCATTGAAAAAGAAAACAAAACCACACTAAAAACGTCCTTTAGCACCCCGCTACATTACACCACCTTTGCTTCATATCACACCACCACACACGATATGAAGCGTATTTTACATGCCAATTGGCAATTCCACCTACTCTCTACACTTGCAAAAGGATCCTTTGCCATTACACCCGAATTGGCAGCCATGCATTTAGAACAGGTGTCCAACCTGATCACGCAAGGCCATTTAGGCGGAGCCAAACCCGAATCCATCGACGACGAAATGAAGTTTATGGCTTTCAGCGGTGTAGGTCCAGCAATAATGGGAGATCTTTCCAAAGCTCCAGACGGTTCTATTGCGGTAGTCCCATTAATGGGCACAATGCTCAAGTATGGCACCTGGTGTACCTATGGTACCGAAGAAATAGCCGCAGCCTTAGACTATGCCGCATCATTCGACAATATATCCGGCATTGTACTCAATATTGATTCAGGCGGAGGCGCAGTAGATGCCATAGCGCCAATGCTACAAGCAATCCAAAGAGCACAAGCACAAGGTAAACCCGTCGTAGCGTCAGTTGACCTATGTTGCTCCGCCGCATATTATACAGCGTCAGCATGCGATAGCATTATCGCTAATAACAACATTTCCTCAATGATTGGATCTATTGGGGTCATGTGCTCATTCGCAGACTACAAAAAGTATTACGAAGACAAAGGCATCAAACTACACACTATTTTTTCAAGCCATTCAGCAGATAAAAACAAAAATTTCATTGACGCCACCGATGGTAAATACGAAAACTTTATCAAAGAAGAACTAGACCCCTTAGCATTAGATTTCCAAAATGCCGTAAAAGCCAACCGAGGAGATATCCTTCAAGCCGACACACCAGGACTGCTCAACGGAAAAGTTTACTACGCCAACACAGCAAAACAACTGGGACTGATCGACAAGGTCGGAACATTCCAGGATGCAATCAAGGAAGCCGCATCCTTAGTCATGACAAAAGCATTTAATTAAACGAGCACCACCACAGCTCATAACATCAATACAAATAATAATTACCACCACACCATGAACAAAAACAAAATCCTATCGCTAGTAGCGATCTTGTTCGGCTTCAAAACAGGAGCAGAAGCACCTGCACAGTTGAACGAAGACCAACGCAAAAAGCTAGAAGATGAGTACGGCAAAAAGGCTGCAGCCGCCTACGAGGAATTCATCAAGCCCGACGCTTCTACCGAAGCTGTAGCAGACATGCGTACAGCACTAGAAGAGCATTTCGCAGAATTAGCAGGCCAAAGCCTTACCGAGTTGCAAGCACAACTTAACACGGCAAATGCAGATTTGGAAAAACAACGCAAACTGGTTGCCGTTCTTTCTGCTTCACCAGAAGACGATCTGATACCAGAAGCCAACACGGATTCAAATTACACCTCAACAGCACCAAAGGTATTGAAGGTAAACATGAATTCCGCGATCTACAAAGACCACCAAGCACACGTCCGCAATGGCGGATTGATGGCCGATCAAGGAAAGACAATCGACCATAATGATTTGACACAGGAGTTTGGAACTTACCTATCGCAAGGTAACAACAACCGTGAAATCATTACACAGATTTTCAACGGATTCACCTCCGCGCGTCATTTTGTAGTAGTTCCTGCTGTAGATGAATATCAAGCATCGCAAGCCGAGATTAATTCTGTAGTGCAACAGTTTACAAACGCCTGGACACCTAAAGGTAACACCAAGTTCACGCCGTTAGTAATCAAAAACCGCCGACACAAAATCAACGTTCCGATCATCCCTTCCGAAGTAGGTATTTCTTATCTATTTGCATTATACAACGAAGGGATGTCTCCGGATCAGATGCCGATTACCAAATGGATCACCCAAAACTTGATTATTCCACAGGTATTGGATGACATCGAGTTACGTATGATTGCCAAAGGTAAGTTTGTAGCAACAACAGATCCAACGAAACCAACCAACCCTGAAGAAGGTATGGACGGTCTGGAAACAATCTTGGTAAACGAAAAATCAAATGCAAACACCAAAGTTAAATTCATTTCTGGATTTGATACTTTTAACTGGGATACAGCGACACCTGAGCAGGTTCTAAAATTTGTTAATGCAATGGTCACACAAGTGAATCCATTGTATAAAAACAAGAAAAAGAAAATTTACATGTCTAATGACAATATCCGCATATACCAAACTGCTTACAAAACAGTATGGGCCACAGGTGCAGGTATAGCTGGAGATTTTGGAGACCTAAAAGTAGATTATTCAATTGATACACTAGTTGGCTTAGATTGTTTAATCGGATCCCCTATTGTTTTCTCTACCACAGAAAATAACATGGTTCGCTTACAGCACATCAATACACCTCCAAAGATCATCAACGACGTACAGAAGCACGACTATGAAGTTCGCTTGTATGGTGAATTCTGGTTGGCTATTGGTTTCAAAATCGCTGAAGCTATCACGGCATGGGTTCCAGCAGGATACAACCCTACTGCCAAGTTGATCGAGTTATTCGGCGCATCCAACAAATTTGGCGATGGCACAGAACCTGCACAATCAGAGATCGTCAGCCCAGCTAACAACTTTGGATCTAACCCAGCAGCTCCGGCAGGATCAGCAGGCGGAGGGGTTTAGCCACCACAGAGCACTAGTTAAAGGGGCGCTTAACACGCCCCATTTTCCACCACATATTTTAAAGAAACCACCACAATGACACCAAAAGTTTCTATTCCAAAAACAAATGCGAATGCAGGTGCACCAACCCCCAAATCGCCAAACATACTACTTGTAGTAGCGTCAGATATCCTGACATTTCCAACCCGTGATGCCAAAGGCGTTTTACTGACTACAGACTTGGCGTTGAAACCAGATGCTAAAGCAATATCGCTTTATGCCACACCAATGTCTATTTCCCGTACCGACTCTGCCGAAGGTGATCCCGATGGCAAAGGATGGCTACAGACTGTAACATTTGCACATCCAGGCGACAGCTTACAGATTAACGAGTTCGCACAAAATGCACTAAACGAAGATTGGATCATCATCACCACCGAGTGCTCCGATACAACAGGTACACGTCTACACGGTACCCCGTGTAACCCGATGCAATATACCATCGAAGAGCAGGACAACAACGAGGGTAAAAAGAAGACGTTCACCTACACGCAGTCCATGCGCTCACAATACAAATCTGCTCACTATCCAGGCGAACTACCAGCAGTACACGCACCAGTAGCATCAGGATCAGCAGGCGGAGGTGTATAAACAACCACCACAACACACCAATCTAGGGGCGCATAGTCGCCCCTAAATCGCATACCATAAAAGCAAAACCATGACACTTACAGACAATCAGAAAAAAGTTTATGATGCAGTCCTGGCAGGCTCATCTACAGTAGACTATATCGTCACTAATACCGGATTAACCAAACAAACCGTAAATCCCGTTATCAATTCCTTGATCAAAAAAGAAGTTCTCACCAAATCCGAAGACGGAACCATTACACCTATCGTCATTCCAGCCACCTCGCCCGTCATTCCGACCGTTGTGGAGGAATCTAACGATATACAAAAAAGAAATTTAGAGAACTCTAACGTCACAGATCCTGAATCAAAAGTGGAAGAAACAACACTTCTTATCCCTTACATCTCTACCCCAACACAAGGCGCCGAATTAAAAGCAGCCCTACGCACCTGGGCCAAACATTACGACGGCAAATTAAGAGTCGTAATTGTTGGAGATCGTGAAGACTGGTTTACAGATCAAATAATTCACATCGCCCACGAACCACACATGATTGCCAAAGAATGCGGAGGTTGCATAGCTCCCGTACTCGAAGTCAATCCCCAGGCTGATGTAGCACATAAAATACTAACAGCCATAGCCACAAATGAAGTACAAGGAGACTTCATTCTGTCAAATGACGATATTTTTCTATTAGGACGCACCACATTCGAAGACTTAGCTGCCCTAAAATTCCGGGGGAAACTAACAGATGACCTAGGCAAAATAGACGGGCCGTATCGAATAAATGCAGGTCGTACCGCAGAATCATTAAAGAAAGCGGGACTACCAGTCATTAATTATGGTACACATACACCTATGGTGTTGAATGCCGACAAAATGTTAGACGTCATAACCCAGTATAATGCCTTCGACAAGGGATACCTATTGACATCCCTATACTACAATACAGTGTATCCAGACGCCCGACCGATACATACACCCGGCAATCAACAATGTCGTATCAATGCGTCCGTATATCGACCACTAAATGGTGCAGAAGATGCAGCACTAGTAGACGATATTTTCAGCAATAGAAAGTTCATCAATACCAACGATACCGGATGGAAATACCTTGAGCCCATATTCAACAAGCTCAACCCATCACCATCCCAGTTCGAAAAATAAACACCACCAGCCACGGTATCACAGCCGTGGCAAATTCTGTAAATCATGCGTAAAATAAGATATATAGTCATTCATTGTACAGCAGGTCCACTCACACAAACGACCAAAGCAATACAAAACTACTGGCGGGGCTTAGGCTGGAAAACCGATGGTTACCATCGCCTCATAGGCGAATCTTCAACCGAACAACTTGTGCCATTTGACAAACCATCTAACGGTGTCAAGGGCTACAATAGCGAAATAATAAACATTTGCTATAAAGGTGGTGATAGCAAAGGAACAGACACACGTACCGAGTTTCAGAAAGAAGAACTTTTGGACAGTATCCGATTGGCGCTAGAATGGTGTGCACAAAATCATACCCCCGAAGAGCTATCCGCCATCCGAATTTTAGGACACAGAGATTTTTCCAAAGACCTTAACCGTGACGGCAAGATCTCCAAAAATGAGTGGGAAAAGACTTGCCCATGTTTCAATGCTGAACAAGAATATTACTGGATCACAGGACAACAAGCACTAAACAAATTAGGACAAGCCGTTAAAAAATAAAAATGTCAGACATCATCACCTACAACATTCCCTTGGACGACGAGTCTATAGAGAGCATAGAAAATCTAGCAGCGATTGATTACAGTCCGCGAAAGATTGCTATATATCTAGGTGTAGATGTAGGTCAGTTCGAAGCCGCCGCAGCCAACCCAAATTCCTACATCTACGAAATCATTCAGCGCGCCAAGATCAGACAAGAAGCCGGGGAACTTATTTCCATCTTCAAAAAATCTAAAGACGGAAAGATAGACGCCCAAAAACGTATTGATGAAATCCGCAGATCCAGAGCATGGGCTATACAAAAAACAGAGGTATTCGGAGCGTTCAAAACGTCTAACTCTTTAGAGCGGCTCAACGACTATATTCAACAAGGAGGCGAAGTATACAATCCCGAAAACGTCGAAGAGTCCATTTACATGGATGCCCTCCTATTGCTCCGCGATATAGATCACAACTACGGACACAACAAAGCCGTCGAGTTCGCACGCAATCACTTTAAGATAAAACACGATCGAGCGGTCGAAATGCTCAAGGAAGTAAATGCCTTGTTTTTCCACGAAGACAATGTCGACAAAAATGCATTGCGGCATAAATTCGCGTACAAACTCGAAGCACTAGCCAATGCGGTAGCTAAAAATGCCGAAACATCACAAGATGCCGAACGTGCCAAAAATATTTTGATGTCTGCAGCCACCCTACTCGAACTGGATAAGCCAGATCCCGAAGCACTACCTGCAGATCTATATATCCAGCCGTTGAATATATTCTCTTTGGATGGCGAATCCACAGGAATTGGAGCAATCAACAGACACGCTATAGCATCAGAGATCGACGACCTAGATGTACCTATTGCCGTTAAGAATAATTTAAAAGAAGACGCGCTATTAGATCCACTTAATATACCTAAGCGCTTACAATACATCGAAGAAAATTTCACTGATTAATGTTCCGTCCCAAATTTTCAACTAAAAACATAAAGAAAACATTTGCCAACTGGGTTGCACAGATGGCGCAAATGGTTTTGCCAAAATACTTTTATGCCGTGCTAGGCCGCGGATCTGCTAAGACCACAGAAATACAGGCCGACAGATTTATTGCCATGGCATTCGATATGCCTGGCGCTCCTGTAGTATGGGTGTCCGACACCTATTCCAACCTTCAAAAAAACGTACTTCCTTCCCTCCTGGAAGGACTAGAACGTAAAGGGTACAAAGAAGGTATTCACTATGTAGTAGGTAAACAACCACCGGTATACTCCGCAGCCGAAAAAGCAAAGCTCCCAAAATGGTTACAGAAACATTTCTGGAAACCATACAACAAGCTAGCGACTTACAAACACACACTTATTTTTTTCACGGGATTCAATGTAACCTTTGGTTCTTTAGACCGCCCAGCATCATTAGCTGGTAGGTCTTACGTCCATGTTTTCGGTGACGAGGTCAAATATTTTCCCGAACACAAGATTGCCAACATTTTAAAAGCAAACCGAGGGTACCGTATCAATTTTGGACATTCCGTGTTTTACCTGGGGCATACCTTCACCACCGACATGCCAAACACTGCGCATATTGGAGAATACGATTGGATACTCAAGATGGTGAAGAAAATGCAACGCAAAGGCATTCTCCGAATACTACAGGCAGCAATCGTGCTCAACGAGTGTCGCCAAGAAACCTTGTACCATCAAGATAAAGGTAATACCGAACAAGCTATCCTAAAAAAGAGAAACGAAGTGCGCTGGTACGAACGATGGATAAAATCCCGATTACACGAATCAGGGCAAACATTGTTCTTTATAGCTTCATCCCTGGTCAACATCGATATCCTGACCGAGCAATGGTTCTCCGATGCGATTAAGTCCGATCTAGGCGATGTCAATACCGCCATTCTATCTCTTAAACCTACACTTTCATCTGGTGAAAGGTTTTATTCCAATATCGATGTAAAACATTTCTACGATGATGGTAAGAATGCCGAATGGGCAGAAAAATTAGGAATTTTGGATCAAGAAGATTGTAGGCTATTGCGGTACCACCAACCAAATCGGGAAATAGACCTTGGCATGGACTTCGGAAACATGATATCCATGTGTGTGGCCCAGCAAGATTCCAAGTATTACCGCGTTCTCAAGTTCATCTATGTTTTACCCAAAGACTGGATCCGAGAGATTGCAGACAAATATTTAGATTACTTCGCGCTACATCGCAACAAAGTAATCAATCTCTATTACGACCGTGCAGCAAATAACTATCACAAGTCAGGGCAGGATTTGGCCACCGCTATGAAAAAGGCTCTAGAGTACGACAAAGACGGCAAGCGTACAGGATGGGTCGTTCGTTTAATGTCATTAAGACAAGGAAATATCCCTCAAAACGAAGAGTATATTTTCATGCAGGACCTACTAGCAGAACGCAATCCAAAGCTACCCAAAGTCCGTATTGACCGCTTTGAATGCAAACCACTTAAAGCATCACTCGAAGAAGCCCGCACTAAGGTAGATCCAAAGACAGGACACCTTCATAAAGACAAGTCCAGCGAAAAGCTACAAGACTTCACGCGCCTGGTGATGGAATCCACGAATCCATCAGACTCATTCAAATATTTAATGATGCGAATGCTATGGCGCCGCTTGGTCAACGTCCACCAACAAACAAACTTACAGACAACATCCGTAAGGAATTAAACGGCATGTCTCCGACATTGATGTCGGAGACATGCTTACAGCACCACCTCCCACCCTTAGTACACCAGCTCCCTTCTTAACACACCACTTCATACAAAAAAACTGTCCTTTCTCCCCCTACCTGTCTACCCTACCTTTATCAAAAAATAAACACCACCACAGCATGTTAAGATCACTAAGAAAGTTTAAGGCCATCGGTGCAATGTTAGCAGCAATCGGTATTGCCGCACCAAGCACTAGCACACCTGCAGCAACACACAGCACCACCCAGACAGAAAAGAAAATAATCGACAACCGTCACCTGCAGTCCACTAGAAAAAAACACAAGCATGTTTTCTCAAAAGGCGGTTTAGAACTGGTTACAGAATACATCTTTAAACAACAGGGGCTATCTCCAAAAGAATACGGCTTGCGATATGGTACCGGTGCATCCCGAAATCACAAAACAAACAGACATAAGTATTTCGCTTAATGACGACATTCGAAGCCATAAAAGAAATGCGTGAACTTACCCGTCAGGGTAAGTCTTTCTCGTTTACATTCCTGACATACAGTGAAGACAGCGGAAAGTCACACGGTATCATTGAAGTAAAGAATGCTAGGCTTTTGATGCGCGAAAAAGAAAAATACAACCGAAACGCACAACACCAAGAGCGATACCTCAATATTGACACCAACGAACCTAGACGTTTCTGGCATCCACTTTTACTTTCTTTCAATGGACAATCATTAACACCTGCATAGCACCACCACACCACCACGATGAATAAAGTCACCAAAATAACAAATAACACCACCGCTGTACACACAGGTGGGAACGTATACACCGTTAGTCTCAACCCACAGCAAGACCTTTGGTCCCGCAACATGAGTAACTATGCCCACGAATGGGAATCCAGCCCACTAACTGTAGACGGTGTAGAAATAGTTCCGCTTGGAGCATGCAACGATCTACCCGAACAGATTCGGACGGTCATGGAAGACAACTACATTGGCCCTGGTAATTTGCAGCGCAAAAAAGGATTACTATGGGGCTTAGGTCCGCGCCAGTACAAAACCAAGTTTCAAGGCGAATACGTCATCCGTGAATACCTCGAAGACCCCGATATCACCGCATGGCTCAAAGGCTTTAATTTCCGCAGATACGTAGATATGGCATCCGTAGAAGTCAATCACCTGTCAGCCTTAAACGCAAAATACTACCTCAACAAAGGGGCTAGAATAGGCCAAAAGCCATTTATACAATCCGTTCAGATAGAACCACAAACCACAGCGCGATTAGGATGGCCAAAGAAAGGTCCTAAGCGACTGGAATCCGTAGATACCATCTATACAGGAGACTTCAGCGGTTTTTTAAATACGTCCAATATAACAGCATACCCCGTATTTGACCCAAAGGATCCTTTCAAGCACCGTGTGTCCATGGGCTACCATAACGAGTATTCGTTCGCCCGCGCCTTCTACTCTATTCCATCATTTTACGGTACGCTAAAATGGCTTATTCGTTCATCAGAAATACCCGACATTCTAAAATATCTAACCGACAACGGTATATCAGCAGCATATCACATCCACAGTCCACAAGGATACTGGGAAGATAAAGTGGATAAAATCAAACTTGAGTTCCCCGAAGAAGACGAGGCGCAATGGTTAAAACGCCTAGACAAAGTAAAAGATGACCTGTTCGAGTCTATTTCAGCAGCATTAACTGGAAAAGAAAATGCAGGTAAATTTATTGAAACGGTAGATTTTGTAGATCCAGCTACCGGAACCGTCATGTCTTGGAAAATAGAACCTATCGATCAGTCCATAAAAGAATTTATCGAAGGTCAGCTCAAGGTAGCCGACAAAGCAGATAGCGCCGCCACATCCGGAATGGGCTTGCACCCTTCCCTAGCTAACATCATAGTACCAGGAAACCTAACATCTGGCTCCATGATGTTATACGCGCTCAAGCTTTATCTATCTTCCGATACTACAATACCCGAAGAAATAATTTTCGAGCCCATAAATCTAGCCATACAAGCAAACTGGCCAGACAAAGACATCAAAATAGGGTTCTACCGAAACGTCGTAATGCAGGAACAGAATGTATCACCAGACAACCGCGTTGTCTCCGCAACCGAACAATAACATGCTACTAACAACCTCAATCGAAGTGCGCAACCTATCCAGCGCACAATATGCCCACAACGATTTCAAGAAAATTGAAACCGACGTCATACTTGCCACCGAAGATCTAGCGGATATAGTGAGCCAAGGAATCATTGACGACGCTCAAGTAATTTACGACAAGGAGCTGGCCAAAGAAACCATATCCGACACAGAAAAAGAACTACTGCAACACGTACAACTCCCCATAGCAATACGTGCAGCGTACAACTACAACAGGTCAAATCTAGTAACGCATGGCGATACGGGGCGCAAAGCTCTCCTGGATAAAACAAATGAGTCCATGGCATGGGAGTGGATGATAGACCGGGACGATCACGCCGCAATAGTCAAGTATCAGAAAACAGTAGACCGCTTAATCCGATACCTCAACAAAACAGATAACCAGAAATGGAAAGCAAGTGCACAATACAAAGAAGCATTAGGCTTATTCATTCCCAACGCTTCTGTATTCAGTCAATATTTCAGCATAGATCGCTCTGAAATGTTTTTCCATATCATAGCACCATTAATCCGAGAAATTCAACTACAGCGCATAAAACCAGCTATAGGAGAAGATTATCAAACGCTAATCACAGCAATGAAAGGGAATACGCTTGACGACGACCAAAAAGAGCTATTAAGCTACATCCAGTCAGCCGTCCCTCTCCTTACCATTGCCAAAGCTGTCAAGCGTCACTCTATCCAAGTCATGCCCGAAGGTGTAGTGCAAGGATACAAGTCATTTACTCAAGGTCTCAACGTATCTCAAGCTGCGCCACAAGCATCGATAGAAGCTTTTTCCAATTACCTGGACAAAGACGCAGAGCAATACTTCGACCAGATAAAGCGATATCGCCAACGCCACAATCCCGAAGCACTGAATTACAAATTACTACCAGATAACGATCCTAAGAAAAAATACGCTAGAACCTAATCCCTATGCATACAATAGAAATACCCGATAAAGACATCCATATTGAAATACCTTCTCACTGGGACGAATGCACGTCTGATCAGATTGAAAGCTTACTACAATCCGCCTACAAGACATTATCAGGTAAGCAACCCCTAATAAATGCTTTGGTACATAATTTTTGCTTATTCACAGATTTAAAGCCGACTGTAAACTATTCCGTAAAGAACAAGAAGGGATATGCCGAAGAAATAAACGAGCAAATAGCCATCCTATCTAAAAGCCTATGTAGTTGGCCATTTAAAACAGAAGAGCCGCTCGAAATCAATTACGACACAGTAATAAACCACTTCAAAGCAATTAATTCCGACGGCACCAAATTATTTGGCCCCGAAGATCTATTGACCAATATTACATACGGTGAATTCCGATGGTCAATAGACTACATGAACGACTATTTCAAAGCAATAACAGACAAAGATTCCGAAGCGGCAAAATTTGCCTTACACAGCTTTCTAACATGTCTCTACCGTCCCAACCAATTGGGCAAGCGGTCAAAGTTTAATACGGACGACATCCCAGAACTGGCGATGCACTTTGATCATATCCCCGAATACATAAAACAAACAATATTATTATGGTTCACGTACTGCATATCCATTATCAAGACTGTACCGCTTACCATTCATGGCTCCGAAATAGACTTCTCTGTTTTATTTCCAGACTCTACAGAGCTACAGGAAGACAGCTCCGTAAAACAAAAGCCATCACTAGGATGGCACGGCCTGCTATACGATATAGCCGAGAAAGGCATATTCGGCAACCTAGAGCAGTCCGACAACACTAACCTATTTACAATCCTAGTCTATCTAGTTAAGAAAAAACACGAAGACGACGAAGCCAATAGGCAGATTCAGGCAGCACAACGAAAACACAGATAATTATGGACGTATTAGAATTTGATAAACTAGCACAAGACATCACCACCAAAGTTGAAGCTGATGGGTACATCATTTGTGCCGACGATACGCAAGCCGTTAATGAGCTAAGAGATAAAGTCGGGAATCATATTGTTTTCGTACTGCCCAGCTTATACATCGAAGGTGCTCCAGACAGCCTATACACCAGTGACACTACAGCTATCTATGTGCTTACTAAAGACAATTCTGGTCAATTAAAAATTGAAGAATTAAAGCAGTTTCAAGACACCCAACAGATAGCTTTGAAGATAGTAAAGTACCTTTGTGGAGATATAGAAAATGACTACTACTGTAGATTACAAAAGCTGGATTTAAGCAACACCGTCTTAGATCCGGTATACCGAGAATTTGCAGGATGGAACGGTTACACATTCGCAATATCATTTTAATAACACACTTTTATTTAGCTAAATAAATATTCATATTTAAACAAATAATTCATATATTTGAATTAACAAAAGCATTTCTGACGGAGTCGTCAAATTTCATAATTAGGTTAATAATTGGTTTGGAAAGTAGGTATCGCCCGATATCTACTTTTTTTATTTAGAAAAATAATTATATCTATCTTTATATAAACATTTTAACACCACCACTTTCACCACAATGAGTCTAATCAAAAAACTAAAGCGTAAAAAGGTAACACTTGGAGATGTTGCCAGCAAAATAATTGTAATCGATAAATTAAAGAAGAAAGGGTTGCTCCGAACCACGAAACATGGAGCCTTCTATACCTACCCAGAAGTAATACATACAGATGCTGCCATCAAAATGCTATACATCTATGCTAGGTTAACAAAGCTAATAGCCCCAGGAGATCCACTTCATTTTTACCATGCTGATGACAACGAACTTTTAGCAAAATACGCCGAATAGTTCCCTGCTTTTATCAATAATCTTGCAAAAAACGTTCGCTTCTTGCAAGATTACACCTAATTTATCTATAAAAACCACCTATTATTGGTAACAAAACTGAACAATAACCACAAAAAAACACCTGAGGAACAACACTTTAAAGGTTTCAAAAAAACACCATATTTAATCTCACGAACAAAAAAGCCCGGCCCGCCCAGACCTATTTTTGACCGTTCAAATCGGAGGCGTAAAACGGGGATATGACAGGGCGATATAGGGGTTGATATCGACGACCAGAGCGAACGGTTGTGATTTTGGTACTGATTAACTTTTTTATCTCTATATCACTGTCCTTTGCTTCCCTATAAGGACATAATACATTTGCCCATATCACCACACCACCACAGATATGGCAGAATCTATAATCAAAAAACGATTTGTCGAACAAGTACTTAATGATGAGGGACGTCGATTTCTCCGCAATGAAGGTCGCGAAATC
The DNA here is from genome assembly GCA_040395455.1 of Sphingobacterium yanglingense. GTDB lineage: Bacteria > Bacteroidota > Bacteroidia > Sphingobacteriales > Sphingobacteriaceae > Sphingobacterium > Sphingobacterium yanglingense_A. Next base: position 39,508 of record JBEBQJ010000014.1, read on the forward strand.
CGTAAGCAGTTACAATTCCATACCAAAAGATTATTCAATGACCGTAAAGCAGAAGTAACAACGGATGATGATATGGATGGTAAATTATCTATTACCGTACCCCATTATGCCAGGTTGCTTGATATCCGAAAGAAAACCAATACAAAAGGAGAAAAGCATAAGCGGCCTGTCAAAGGATATAGAATATATAACCGATTTGCTTATGGACACTTCTATGGAATTGCATTTCGATTGCAGCATGATTTCACCAATGAGGTAGCTCAAGGCATACGCCAGCAATGGAAAAAAGAAAGCTTTGTTACCAAGTAAACACCACGACCACCACAAATATCACCACAATGGCAAAAAAGCTAAAACACGAGGATTTAATACTCAATATTATCGTCAACGGCAATCCTGCTCAGTCTGAAATCGGAAAATTATCCAGAACACTACAAGACGCTAAAAGCAAAGTAGCTTCATTAAAAAATGAGCAAAAACAACTAGAAAAGCAAGGAAAGAGAGACACCCAACAATACAAAAATCTCACAGAAGAAATACGAAAACAAAATGCCGTAATAGACGATTCTCGCAAACGAATAACTGATTTACGACAAACTCTAAAGTTGGAAGAGCAAACGATAAAAGACCTCGAAGTAACATTGAGGAAACTAAATCAGCAGAGAAAGCAATCTATTCCAGGTTCCGAAAGCTGGAAGAAATATGTCGACCAAATTAATGTAGTCCAAAACAGATTGACAGAGTTACGCTCAGAAACGGCTTTGACATCTAATGCATTTGGTGGAATGGCGAACTCAATATCTAGGACTTTTACCACCTTAATCGGTGGAGGTATTGCTATATCAACTATTACGTCTTGGACACAAAAAGCTACAGAGGTATATACAGAGTATGACGATAAGATTGCTGATGTAATGAAAACGACCAATACAGCTCACGAAGAAGTTATTGGTCTATCCGCAGAACTTGATAAAATTATCACTAGGACTTCCGACAATGACTTATTAGGGCTTGGTAGAATTGGAGGTAAACTAGGTATTTCCGATATGGACGAGCTTCGTGGGTTTATAGAATCGTCTAATCAGTTAATAGTTGCTTTGAATGAAGACCTAGGAGGAGACGTTGAAGGGACAATTAACGCTGTAGGAAAATTAGCTGAAATATTCAAAGTAAAAGATATCTATGGAATTGACGACGCTTTACTAAAAATAGGTTCTTCTATTAACGAGCTTGGTGCAGCATCTTCAGCCAACGAAGGTTACATGGTTGATTTTTCCAAACGTATGGCAGGGGTCGCTCCATTAGCTGGGATCACTATACAGGAAACTTTAGCTCTTGCCGCTACACTCGACCAACTTGGACAAACATCAGAAGTATCTAGCACCTCGTTATCTAAGTTATTCCTTAAGATGTCATCTGATGCTGAAAAGTACGCTAAATATGCAGGGATGTCCACTAAGGAATTTAAAAAGGGAATAGAAACTGATTTCATGCCAACATTCATCAAGCTACTTGATGGTGTAAAAGGCAATTCCGAGGGGTTAAATGAACTAGCGGCAACACTTGGAGACTTGGGTATAGATGCTCAAAGAACTACAGGAGTTATTGGCTCTCTAGCTGGTAACACCAAAATATTACAGCAACAAATAGATCTTGCTAACAAAAGTTTTGAAGAAGGAACTTCATTAACCGACGAATACAATATAAAAAATAGTAATGCGGCCGCACAATTAGAGATATCAAGGAAAGGTGTGACTAGGATGTGGCGTGAAATGGGCGAAAAACTTTGGCCAGTAATGACGGAAGGTAATAACCTTTGGGCCACATGGCTAAAGGTTATGTCTACGACAATAACTTTTATAGCTAACAATATTAGATGGATCACAGCACTCACTGTATCTATTACCGCATTTACAATAGCTGTCAATGCCGCTGCTATTGCTACATATTTAAAATCAAAAGCTATAGCTGTTGCTACCATAGCGCAACGAGCTTGGAATGCCGTTATAGCTGCAAACCCTATTGGCTTATTAATCGCTGGAATAGTAACAGCAACAGCTGTAATAATTTCCCTATCGCAAAAAACATCAGATGCAGCGAAAGCACAAGATGAGCTTAATAAAGCAAAACAGCAAGCTGTTAAGGATATTGCTGCAGAAACATCTGCTATTGAACGAAATTTAGCTATAGCTAATGATAGAACACGATCTGATGCTCAAAGGCTAGCGGCCGTACAAGAATTAAGAAAGATAATGCCTAAAGTGTTGCAAGATTATACCGACGAGGCCATACTATCTGGTAAAGCTACTGCAGCGATAAAAGACCAGGTTAAAGAATTGATAAAACTATCCACTGTCCGCGCATATAACTCGAAATTAGACGAACTAGCAATAAAGAAACGTGATTTACTCGATCAAAAATCTCGTGGCTTTCGTGGGGCCACATTTGGAGAACGTGTAGGAACAATTGAAAACTTCTTTTCATCAGATTATGAAAGTGCCTATGCTTCGACGATTGACCAACGCATTAAATCAGTTGAACTACAAGAGAAGAGATTCGGTGAAGAAGTTATAAAAATTCAATCAGAAACTGTACAAAAAATCAATTCTGCTTTGGGTGAAGAGGATCTAACTACAGACGATTCAACTAAAGTCAAAATATCGGGATCAGAAAAAGAATCAGAACGCAGGAAAAATTATCAAAAAGAACTGGACGATGCCGAAAAGCACCATCAAGATATGCTTCAAAAAGAAGGGTTATTCCGTGAGGATCTAAGCGAACTGACGAAAGAGCAGTTGATAAAAATGTCCGAAATGAATGAAGCCTATCAAACCAAGGTAGACGACGTCAATAAAAAATACGGTGAAAACCTAAAAAACATGACCAACGCCGCACAGGTTGAATTAAAGAAAAGGGAAAAGCAGGAACAGAACTATATTGATGCTCTTATTAGACAAAAACAAAAAGAGTCCGATATCGAATTTATCGCCTACCAAGAACGTCTGACCAAAGCAGGGATATTCAATAAGAAATATGAAGAAATGGACGAAAAGCAAAAACAAGCTTTTGAAATACTACACAAACAATATCAAGACAACATAGCTAAAATTGATGCTGACGCTATCAAAGCAGAGTATGACCGTATCACTACAGCCTACGACACCAAGCTTGCTGATCTTCGCATCCAACACAATGAAGAATTATCCAGTATTACTACATTGGCACAAGCTAAAGATAGGTTAAGCGATACTCTATCTGCAAAAGAACTATCACAAATAAAAAATCTAGGGCAAGCACGTAAGCTGATTGAAAATCAACAGCGATTAGAACAAGAAACCGAGACCAAACAACATCTAGAAAATCTATTAAAGATTCTTCAAACTACTATTGAATCCGAAGGTCTAGAGGGAATCAAGCTATCTGATCAATTGTTGTCAGAAGAGGAAATGAAAACCCTAGAAGGCTATATCCGAAAGCTCAAAGAAGAATTAGCAAAGCTCAAAGGCGTAGATAAAAGTAATGATCTTAAAGATTCTGCAAGAAATAAAGTCGATGTTCTCGGAATGTCTCCAGATGATTGGGTTACATTATTCGATAATTTACAAAGGGGGAAATTCGATATTGATGGCATGAAAGGCGCTTTAGAAGCAGCTGGACAACTATGGAATCAATATAATAGACTTGTATCAAATAAAGAAGACCAACAGATCGCTAAAGATGAGCAAGCTAATAATAAGAAAAAAGAATCGTTACAAAAAAGGCTCGATGCTGGCACTATAAGCCAAGAGTCATATAACAAACAGATAGAACAACTTGACAAACAACTAGACAGAAAAAAAGCCACAATCGCAAGAAATCAAGCAAAAAGAGATAGAAATGTTGCCTTAATGTCTTCTATAGTCAACACAGCAGCAGGTATTGTTAAAGTTCTTGCAGATCCCGGAGGAATTTACGGGATGATCTTAGCAGCTATAGTTGGATCTATGGGAGCCCTACAGATCGGAACTATCGCGGCCACTCCCCTTCCTGAAATACCTGGTCTCTGGAAAGGTGGTAAGTTTGGGGTAACACGCGCTCAAGACGGCAGGCACTTTGACGCCAATATAGATCCAAATAAGCGAGGTTATATAGACAGTCCTACGGTTTTGGTAGGTGAAGACGGTACCGAATTTGTCGCATCTGCACAAGCAGTGCGCAATCCTAATGTAAAGCCCGTAATAGATATCATAGATACTGCCCAACGCCAAGGTAGAATCAGTTCTCTCACTGCGTCTGAGGTAATGGCAGGTCTACCAGGTAGAGCTTCTGGCGGTTACTTTATGACACAACCAAGTCAACCATCCTACGCGAGCGACACAGCTACGATGATAAAGTACGCAGAAGCACTAGCTATGAATAATATTATTATGGACAAGCTATCTAAACAGCTAGATAGCCCGATACAAAGTGAAGTTGTCTTAACAGGTAAAAAAGGGCTGATCGAGAAACAGGAAGAATACAATAGAATCATCAAAACAGCAAATTTATAATGAAAGTAACACATATTCACACGTCCGTAGTGGATTGGCTAGCTGCCGGTGCTGACTGCCAGGTTGGCATCCGGCTCTTCAAAGAGTATAATCCTACATCCCCTTTAATACCTCTCATCAGTAGACAACATGTAAAGTTTCAAAAGCTCGTAAAAGACAGCCTTTGTCATTTAGCGGGTATTTATAAATCACACATGTCACCTTCAGCCAAAGAGAGCACAGTAGAAAAAGTAGTACCAAGTAAGACTTCCGTTAGACAAGACTGGCCATTCCTGCAAGACATCGACTGCCCTAATGAATTAAAGATTCTTATTGGAGATAAAATAACAGCATATTATAATTATGCAGATGCATACAGTAAAATTGCTGATGCCTTAACACCAACGGACCAGTCCAATTTAGCATGCTACATTGTTGCTAATTACCTCGAAAAACAAGCTATCACTGCGGAGTTACAACATTACAAAGAGAAAAGAATAGTACTAGGTAAGCACCCTCTATTTAAAGAAGTTGTAAAATATAAAGACTGGCGTAGTCTCCCTCCTATCGAACAGTCCAAAATGCTATCCCAAATACAATATAACATCAGAAGGCTAGAACGGCAGTTGCTAACGAATGACCGACCAGATCTAAAAATAAATAGAGAAAAAAAGCTATATAGTTATCAAAAAGACTTAATCGAATTGAAACGAATCATGTCTTAGTGGTGTCCTTTCCAACCCCTAAAATACTACAGAATTTTGTGCCATGCTAGAACTCATATCCAACTCGCGAAAACTAGACTACAGACCAGATATATCCATCGATATGAGCATTGAGAATCCTTTCATGCTCGAAGACAGAGTACCCACACCTTATAGTCTAACCTTTGAATTACCCCCTACAGACAATAACCTAGCTGTTTTCAACTACCCCAATAGAGTTGGTTCCTATTCGCGCACATCGGAAGAGCGAAGTGTAGAGGCTGCAATAATATTTCAGTCAATCAAGATAGCGGTAGGCCGCCTTATCCTCGTAAACTTTGATGTAAACCTAAAAGTAAACTTTTCCGGAATCGACTTTAATAGCCAATTAAAAGACAAGCTCTTCAAAATACCGATGGGCCAGGTCGATTTCGAGGGAACCTATACCAACGTCAACTGGGAGTTGTCTACCAATTATGCCTATCAATATAGACAATGGGCCAAAAACAACGCCTATGGATCTGACAACCGCTTTGTTCTCGCGCCAATCTCCCGAAATAACGCCAATATACCTTTCGGATGGTGGGAAGAAAGCAGACGTAGCGATATCCGAACATTGAAAGTAGATGTCAAACGCATACTCCGCAATTATTATTACAACGCATTCAACCCACAAGCCCAAGACTTCTACTTCACCGATAGCAGCCGCAAGGCGCACGCTCCCATATTGCCACAATTCAGAGTCGGGTACCTGTTCAGTCAGATAGTGCCATCACTGGCCAATAACCCATTTGCCGTGGGCGACTTCAACAATATCGTAGTTCCGAGCTATTGGCACCCTAATATAGAGTACACCCAGACAGATTCGCCTTTAGTTTCCAAGCTCAAAGCACCGGCCTATCTCTATCCGGACGGGCCACCCTATATCGCCTTGTCCGAATTTCTTCCTAATCTCGATGCAAATATCTTCGTCAAAGAGATACTAAAGCTGTTTTGCCATACCCTTTACAGCAAGGATGGAGGTTACAATATCAAATCAAATACATCGATATTAGCAGCCGCAGCGACCAAGGATTGGACACCGAAAGTCATAGGCCAAACACCCCTGCAGTATGATCAGCTAAAGATATATGAATATGGCTATACGAACGAAAAGCGGATATACGAAGGTGGTGCCACTCCGGTAACAGTTGCAACCATCAACGACATGGTCAATCGTACCTTCAGTCTATCCGACGGCGAATATGAGCAGCTATTCTTCGTCCAGGAGACCAAGCAATACTTTTTGAAAATCGCCTACAATAACAAGTACCGCGAAGGCAATACGGAAGGAGAAGAGTTGATAGTCGACTATGAATTTCAAGGATATGCTCCGCCAGCTGAACTGGTCCCCGAAGATGAAAATCAATCGAAGTATAATGCGAAATCAGATATAATCTTCCCCGATATCTATCCTACAGTATTCTTCACCTCATTAAACAATCTCAAGACTACCAAATACTGGATGGCGGTACCGCGACATTTTAGAGAAGAAGGATCCAATAGCGAAGTGCGTCCAAGCCGTGTCGTAAAACGCGAAACTGGCTTTGAGCTATTAATGTACGCAGGATCTAAGCCGGTGGCTACAAGTATCGGGGGTACCACATACAACTACCCGTATTTATCTCCTTATGGTAATACAGCATTGTCATTCGATTGGGAGGGCACCAATGGGCTAGTGTCAAAATTTCATAAGCAATTTAAAGATTGGGTAGAAAGAGACAAGTTAAAAATGAACGCAGTGATGCTGCTTTCCGCTTTAGATATAAGCAAAATGGATATCACAGAGAAGATACATGTCAAGGGGCGAAACTTCTTCATCCAGAAGCTCCAATTCAACATACGGCGTGATCGCATCGATCCTGCATCCATCGATCTTATCGAGGCCTAGTCATGTCCTTTAGTATATAACCGCACAAACCGAATTTTACACCATGTTCTTAAAGATATTCGAACCACTATTCGCCGCACTTAATAAAAATGTCAAACATACACTGCTTGCGATAGTTTTAGCGATTCTTATCAGTTGGGGAATATCCGGAGAGTACAGATTGAAGTCCGCAAAGGCTGATTGTGCAGAGGAAAGAAAAGCCGATAAAGAAACGAATGCTTCGCTTGCTGAAGAATTAAAAGACGTACGTACCAGGCTATTCGATGCCTTCATGCTGCAGCAGATCCAAAGAGAGACAACAAAGGCAAATGATTCTATAATAAACAAGGCTACACGTTCAGCCATTAACAAAATACAACCATGAACAAGACTACATTCTTTTTACTATGTGCTCTGGCTGCTTCATTAGTAGTTGGGACGATACTATTCCGGGAATGGAAAAGTACACTTCAGGAATATAACAACCTTTCTGGTCGCTATCAGGCAGCCCTCAATCAGGAACCTATCACGATTATCAAAGAGGTTATCGATACGGCAAGGAATACAAGCACTACAGTTTATGCGCCTTCGCAAGTATCGGGAGAGGTGCAGAACTATGTATCCAAAGAGCAGGCAGACCGAATGGCTGAGGCACTTAATGTGGCCGCAAAAAAAATAGACAGACTCGAATCTCTGCTCATCACCATGAAAGGCGAAGGAAAAGGAGAAAGACATATCGATACCACGACAAAAAATGAATGGCTCGTGCTTAAAAATGACCCATCATTTGATGTAAAGGTCAATCTTTCAAACGACTCCATCTATCCAGGTGTAAGGCTTCGGTTGATGCAAGCATACGCACCCTATCGTAAGAATATATTTTCACGTACCGAATACAGATCAGCCATCACCGTAGATGATCACCGCGCGCGTATATCCGAAATCATCGATGTTAATAAAGTCCCACGGTCACCGCGTTGGTCCATAGGCGTTTTTGGTGGCCCATTAGTATCACAACATGGATTTTCATACGGTGCGGGGCTAGGATTAACATACGATTTGATACAGTTTTAAGACAATGACAGTACAGAACGCACCTGCAGCACTTACTTATACCGGCAATCTAAAGGATATCGTCATCAATGCCGTAGCGACCGATATCAATGTCAAGATAAGCCATAACGGGCAACAGATTACAAATGAGATCTATTCTCCGAATCATGAGAATAAAGTCGTGCTGAAGATTAGAGATCTGATTGATCAGCTATTGCATATTGACCTCATAACGGACAATTCAACATCCTACGTTCAGGACAGGGCTGTCGGAGCATTTGTAGTTAATATCAACAATGAGATAAACTTAGCCTTCGCAGCCATCAAAGGCGGTGTCGATACCCTCAATTTTGATGCAGATCTGTTCTTCAGGTCGCGTTGGCTCACTTGGCAGCCACAGGCCAAATCAGTCGGGTACCATGATCCCTCGTATTTATCCTATTATGCCATCGCAGCGACAGAGGTCAAGGCAAAGGGGTATTTCGCAGACAGTACACAGCAGACCATCACACTCAACACCCTTGCAGCAGGCAAGCTTACCACTATAGATGTAAACTATGGCCGTCTTATTGGTTTGTTTTCAAAACAACCACAATACATCGATATCTGGACAGAGGTAGGGGGTACACGTTTATCCTATGTACAGCGATACATATTAACCGAAAAGCCTAGACGCGACGGTGATACCTACTTATTTCAGAACACCCTAGGAGGTATCGATACAATAGTATTTCATGGCTCATTAAAGTTGCACAATGAGATATCCGTAGATACAGCGGTCTTTGACGAGACACAGGTCGACTTCAAGAATGCAGATCAGTTGACCCTCACAAAAAGCACTGGCTATATCGAGACGTCCGAGTACCGACAGTTCATATTGGACTATATGGTTTCATCGCAGAAATATGCACTGTTTGAAACACGTCTCCGGGCGATTGTGCTCAAAGAGCATAACATCGAGCACCAAATGTTCGAAATGAACGATTACGAATTTTCCTATCAGTTCGCATTAGATTCGAAGTACAAAAACATTTATCGATCACCAGACGTACCGTCGCCTTTAGAAATCATTGATCCATCCCAGGAAGTTTTTTTTTTACCACCCCGGTTAAATGAATTCCCTGAAGCAATAGATTACGATTCCCTACTTATCCCTGTGCAGGCTGCTTTCAGTCCGGTTTGGATGAAATTATCAGTAGGAAGTTTCAAGGCTTCAATAATAGCAGAGGTTTTGGCTGCTACTGGAGGTGGAGGTGGTTCTTCCGAACTTGCAGATCTAGCGCTCCGAGCACTAAAGGCTGATCGAGCAGACATCGCTGATCGAGCGAACGTAGCAGATCTAGCAACCGAAGCACTTACAGCAGCAAATGCCGACCATGCAACTATAGCTGATAATGCGACAAATGCAATTGCTGCAGAGACAGCTAACCACGCTTTACTATCTGACCTATCAAACAACTCTATCCGTTGGAATGGGTTGTTACAGCCGGACTATCTTACACAGCCCGTCCGCCCCGAGGATAACCCTAGATTTGAGGGGGTTTCTTCTCCTGCTTTCCAGAGCGGTTGGTCAGGTAATGGTTATAGATTGTCTAAGGACGGAAATGGAAAGTATGTTATCGAGGTTGACAACCTATTTGTAAGAGGCGAAGTAAATTATTATTCTCTTGTTGTAAATGAGCTTAAGGGAACCAACGGTGCGGTTATCGTTAGTGATGGTATTAAGATAATAGGCGCTACAGCATCGGGTGTAAATTACGTATGTGATATCGATACTGATGGAGGAGCTATTGGAGTGCCTTTCCGCGTAGACGACATCGTAAAATGTCAGGTATTCAACGGGCAGAATATGAAGTATTACGTCGCCCATGTGTTAGC
>JBEBQJ010000015.1:0-46519 GCA_040395455.1 Sphingobacterium yanglingense
ACTCTTTAACTTTATAACTTTTATAACTTGAACAACTACGACGCGATTATAATTGGCGCAGGAGCCTGTGGGTTGATGTGTGCTGTACAGGCTGGAATGTTGGGTAAGAAGACTTTGGTCTTGGAGCGGAATGAAAAGCCTGGAGCCAAAATATTGATCTCTGGTGGTGGGCGTTGCAACTACACTAATCTATATACCTCTACGGATAATTTTGTATCGGAAAATCCTAAGTTTCTGAACGCAGTGTTTGCACAATGGACTGTGGATGATACGGTAGCATTTTTTGAAAATTTTGGAAACATCGAAGGCCAGGAGAAGACGCTGGGGCAGCTTTTTCCGGTATCTAATAAAGCCAAAGATATTGTAGCTACATTCACCCAGCTGATGTATGATACGGGACAGGATATCTGGCTGAATACTTTAGTGAAAGAGCTAAAACAGGAAGGGACAGGCTATGTACTGACACTCGAAAGAAATGGCAGGATAGAATATATTACAGCTCCTAAGGTGGTGTTTGCATCTGGTGGACTGCCTGTCGCAAAATTGGGCGCATCTGATTTTGCGTTACGTACTGCCCGCGGATTGGGCTTAGAGGTGGTGCCTACAGCCCCAGGGCTGGTGCCGCTCACCATAACGGGGAAAGAGGCCGATTGGTATGCCTCGCTATCCGGTAACTCGGTATATGCAAGGGTGTACAATGATAAAATATCTTTTGAAGAAAATATCCTTTTTACACATTGGGGACTGAGTGGCCCTGCTATTCTTCAGATATCTTCGTACTGGCGTGCGGGGGAGTCTTTTACTATCGATCTATTGCCTAAGTTTAAACTTCGTGAATTGATTGCCGCAGAGCGGAATGCTGGCGGAAAACGTACCGTTGGACAATTATTACAGGGGTATTTTACAAAAAAAATGGTGGAAGCATTAGCCCGGTTTTTGCCGATAGACGTAAAAATTGCCTCGCTGAGTAAGGCAGATGCCAATCTGGTCGTAGATACAATCCATCAGTTTAAAGTCAAACCTGCAGGCGATAAAGGCTATGATAAAGCGGAAGTGATGCGTGGAGGAGTATCTACGGCAGAGCTAAATCCGAAGACATTGGAATCTAAGAAATACCCCGGCTTATATTTCGGTGGTGAAGCTGTCGATATTACGGGATGGCTCGGAGGCTATAACTTCCAATGGGCATGGGCTGCAGGCTATGCGATAGCGCAAGATATATGATGGAAGGTGATGGAGTTAACAAGTTATCAGGTGAGGAAGTTAACAAGTTATCAGGTGAGGAAGTTAACAAGTTATCAGGTGAACAAGTTAACTAGATAACAGGATAACACGTTCACTCGATAACAGGATAACTCGATAACTCGATAACAAAACTACATCCTCTTTTTATAAATACTGTCCACAATCAATGCTATAGCCCCATCTCCGGTCACATTACATGCCGTACCAAAGCTATCCATCGCAATATATAAGGAGATCATCAACGCTTGATTCTGTAGGTCAAAGCCCAACATAGAGGCAATGACACCGATTGCAGCCATAATGGCTCCGCCAGGTACACCCGGTGCGGCAATCATGGTGACACCCAGCATACAGATAAAACCAGACATCTGTAAGGGATCAATGGGCATTCCTTGCATTAGCATTAAAGCGACTACACAGGCTACAATCTTAAGCATACTCCCTGCAAGGTGTATGGTAGCACACAGCGGAACTGTAAAGTTTGCGATATCTTCACTGACACCTGCCTTTTTTGCCTGTGCCAAAGTAACCGGGATGGTCGCGGCAGAAGACTGGGTCCCCAGCGCTGTAAAATAGGCGGGCATCATGGTCATCAACAATCGGAATGGATTTTTCTTTCCTATAAGCCCAGCTATGCAAAACTGTAATGTAAGCAGCAGGATGTGCATAATGAAAATAACTCCAATGATTTTGATGAATACATCCAGTATGAGACCTACTTTGCCCGAATAGGTCATATCCAGAAAAATGCCGAATATGAATACGGGAAGAATGGGTATAATCAGTTTTTCTATCAAAAAAGAAATAATCTTTTCAAAATCAATCGCGACCTTCTCCAGCGTTGAGTTTTCTATACGAGTCAATCCTATGCCGATGAGAAAGGCAAATACCAGTGCACTCATGACATCAAAAATAGGAGGGAAGCTGAGCGTGAAATATGGCGCCAATGCTTTGTTGGATTCTTCGATCGTGGCTGCGGCCTGTCCATCGATAAGCGATGGAAATAGGGACATACTACCAAAGTAGGATGAAAAACCTGCAAACAGAGTAGAGCCGTAGGCTATCCCTACGGTCATGAGCAATAGCTTTCCGGCAGTTTTACCGAGTTTGGCAATTGCAGGGATAATCAGTCCCACAATAATCAGGGGAATCAAAAATTTGAGCAGTTGATCGAATAGGGAATTGAAGGTCGCAAAAATGCGACCTATGGATTCCGGAATAATATAGCCCATGCCTATACCGAGCGCAATTGCTACGATGACTCGGAAGAGAAGGTTGTTGGTGATTTGTTTCATCCTTATGGTTTGTTATTTCAATAGACCGGCACGTTTTAACAGAGGTTCGACTTGCGGCTCTTGTCCTCTAAAACGAAGATATAGCGTCATTGGATGTTCGGTTCCTCCTTTGGAAAGTACGGATTCCTTAAATTTTGTAGCAATCTCCTTGTTGAATATGCCATTCTCCTGAAAGTATGCAAATGCATCTGCGTCCAGTACTTCGGCCCACTTGTAACTATAATATCCGGAGGAATATCCACCGTTGAAGATATGCGAAAAGCTTGGACTCATGGCATTCTCTGCAACATCAGGATAAAGTTTTGTGGAAGCAAATTGTTGGTTCTCGAAATCTTTTATAGAACTGATAGCACATGGATCTGTTCCGTGCCAGCCCATGTCCAATAGTCCAAAGCTGATCTGTCGTAGGGTAGCCATTCCTTCCAGGAAGGATGCAGATTCTTTGATTTTCTCGACCAGTTCCATCGGAATATTTTCCCCTGTCTGGTAATGCTTGGCAAATAGGGCGAGGGCTTCCTCTTCGTAACACCAGTTTTCCATAATCTGGCTCGGTAGCTCGACAAAATCCCAATATACCGATGTGCCTGAAAGCCCAGGGTAGGTGGTATCTGCCAGCATGCCGTGTAGGGCATGGCCAAACTCATGGAATAGGGTGGTGACCTCTTGGAAGGTCAGTAAGGAAGGTTTGGACGCGGTAGGTGGAGTAAAGTTACATACAATAGATACGTGAGGACGTTCTTCTATTCCCTGATAACGATACTGCGGTTTGAAGGAAGTCATCCAGGCACCATTACGCTTACCTTTACGAGGGAAGAAGTCGGTATAGAAGATAGCGACCAATTCGCCTGCATCATTGCTCACCTCAAAAGTTTGTACTTCAGGGTGATATTTATCGATGTTGTGGACTTCTTTGAAGTGTAGCCCATAAAGCAAACGGGCTGTCTCATAGGCTCCGGCTAGTACTTTTTCGAGCTGAAAGTAAGGTTTTAGTTTCTCGTCATCCAGATTGAAACGTTCTTGTTTTAGTTTCTCAGCGTAATAGGCACCGTCCCATTTTTCCAATTGGGTAATGCCATCCAATTTTTTAGCAAAGTCAGAAAGCTCTTGGAACTCCCGTTCGGCAGCAGGTTTGGCTTTCTGCAAAAGGTCATCCAAAAATGCTTTTACTTTATCCGGCGATTGTGCCATACGTTCGGCCAATACAAAATGAGCGTGGGTGTCATAACCTAATAGCTGGGCTCTTTGGAAGCGAAGCTTAGCGATTTTGAGCACATTTTCTTCATTATTGTACGCATTGTTTTGAAATGCTTTACGACCAGCAGCCAAGGCTAGCTCCCGGCGGAGGGCTCTGTTGTCTGCATAGGTTACAAATGGGATGTAGCTGGGATAATCTAAGGTAAATAACCAGCCTTTTTTATCTTGGCTTTCCGCTAGTGCGGCAGCTGCTTCTATGAGTCCATCGGGTAGTCCTGCTAGATCAGCTTCATCTTCTATCAGCAGTTGGTAAGCATTGGTCTCTGCCAGTACGTTCTCGCCGAATTTTAGTTTTAGTACCGCGAGCTCTGCATCTATTTTACGAAGTTCTTCTTTGGCTTCACCCTGTAGCAATGCGCCATTACGGGCAAAATCTTTGTAGGACTTTTCTAATAGCGTGCGCTGTTCGGTACTGAGGTCAAGGTCTGCACGTTGTTCATATACCTGCTGTATACGTTTGAATAGATCAAAATTGAGGGTGATGTCATTGCTCAGTTCAGAGAGCTTTGGTGCCACCTCCTGCGCTATCTTCTCAAGTTCGTCGTTGGTCTCGGCCGAATGAAGATTGAAGAAAATGCTGGAAAGACGGTCTAAGGTCATTCCCGAGAAAGCCATAGCTTCTACGGTGTTTTCAAAAGTCGGTGGAGCAGGATTATTGACGATAGCGTCTACTTCGTCCTTTGTTTTTTGGATGGCTTCTTCGAAAGCCGGAATATAATCTTCGTTCTTTATCTGCGAAAATGGTGCTGTGTTGTGCAGCGTATTGAATGTGTTCGTTAATAATGCCATGGGGTAAAGTTAACAAATATTTGTGCGGATTGTATCCGCACAAATATCTGTTAAAGCTATTACATCTCCCGTTCGACGTCCTTGTCTCCTCTGCCGGATACATTGACGATAGCCAATTCGTTTTTACCTTTCAGTAATTTGATGGCTAAGGCTACGGCATGGGCACTTTCGATGGCGGTAGTAATCCCTTCTAGGCGGGACAGTAACTTGTAAGCCTCGATTGCCTCTTGATCTGTAACCGGATAGTATTGTGCGCGGTTCGTATCTTTTAGATAGGCGTGTTGCGGTGATATTCCTGGGTAATCCAAACCTGCAGCAATGGATTTGGATGCTATTGGTTCGCCATTGTCATCAACAAGACAGTAGGAGCGTGTACCTTGGAATACGGTAGGTTTGCCAAATGATAGGGTTGCAGCTGTGTTTGGATAGGTACCATCGCCACCACCTTCGGCACCATGTATAGATACTTCTTTGTCTTCTAAGAAACCAGAGAACAAGCCTATAGCATTGGATCCACCACCTACAGAAGCAAAAATGCTATCGGGTAAGCGTCCTTCAAATGCAAGGATCTGCTGACGGGCTTCCTGACCGATTACGGACTGGAAGTAACCGACCATCTTAGGGTAAGGGTGTGGGCCTACGTGTGATCCCAATAGATAGAAAGATGTGGGGTTTTCGATGTAATACCCCAAAGCAGCATCGACGGCATCTTTAAGGGTTTTGCTACCAAGTTCTGTAGCGATTACTTCTGCTCCTAGTAGACGCATACGTCTGACGTTGAGGGCTTGACGCTCGACATCTATCGCTCCCATGAATACCTTACAAGGGATGCCTAGCAATGCCGATGCTGTAGCAGCAGCAACGCCATGTTGGCCAGCACCAGTTTCGGCAATTATCTCTTTTGCTCCCATTCTTTTGGCAAGTAAGATCTGTCCGATACAGTTGTTGATCTTATGAGAGCCTGTATGATTGAGGTCTTCGCGTTTTAAGTATATTTTAGAACCTACGTATTCACTTAGATTTTTAGCGTAGAATAAAGCAGAAGGTCGTCCAACGTAGTTTTTTAACAGTTGAATGAACTCTTCGTTGAACTCTGCTTTTTGGGTTTCGCTGTCAAAAAAATCAGCGAGTTGTTGCAATTGTTTTTCTAGTACTGGAGGAATATAGGCTCCACCATACTCGCCATAACTGCCTTGGTGGGCAAGCATGGAAGGATTCGGTTTGACTTCTATCATTGTAGTTTGGTATGCTGTTTTTAATATTGAGTGCTAAACTTAGATAAATTACAGATAATAAACAAGTCTAAGATAGGGGAATATCGTGATGGGGAGTCTTTGTAGTGACAATGCCCATGCATGAAAAAACAGGGCCTCTATGAGGCTACTGTCTGAGATAGACGGCGCAGACCAAATAGAGTGCCCTTACTATAGTTAGTGGTTTGGTGTAACAATATAAAGGTGACCTGTTAGTTCAATTGAAGGGATGCAGGTCCGAATTCTTCAAAGTGTATGGTTTCAATAGGTACGCCATTGGTAGTCAGGAAGTCAAAGTGTTTTCTGATGAAAGGCGCTGGCCCACAAATATAGTAATCGGTCTCGGGTTTTAAGATTTCGTTTTTTAATAATTCGAGTTCGACACGTCCCTGGTAGTGATTTTTTGCTGGAGATTGTTCGTTCTCGTAAAAGATATGTTGATCTAGTTGAGTATAGTTTACACTGATTTCTGCTATTTTATCCTTGAACGCGTGTACCTGCTCGCTACGGCATCCGTGTATCCACGTTACGGCTGGTGCGCTCTGTAGATCTGGAGTAGATACGATGTATTCTAACATAGACAATAGCGGGGTCTGGCCAACACCACCACTGATGAAAACTTTATGTGATGGAGTTTGTCTGTTCAGCACAAAGGAGCCCGCTGGGGCAGTCAGTTCGACAAGGTCCCCGGCATAGATATGGTCATGAAGGCGATTGCTGATCATACCATCGGGGTGCAGGCTGCCGGCCTCCCGTTTTACAGAGATCCGATAGTATTTTCCATTGGGAGCGCAAGAGATACTGTACTGGCGCGGCTGTAGAAGATTGAGCTCAGGAAGGAACAAACGGAGACTGATATACTGTCCAGGTAGATAGTCGGCTACATCGCCTCCATCAGAAGGATACAGATAGAATGAGGTGATTTCGGCAGACTCTTTGACCCGTTCTCGGACGACAAATGGCCGCCATCCTGTCCATCCCCCCCTTTTTGCAGTCTGCTGGTTATAGATCTTCTGTTCGTGGCCAGTCATGATCGCAGCGAGCTGTTGGTAAGCTAGCGTCCATGCCTCGAGCAATTCGGGACTCGCAGCATCTCCCAGTACCTCGGAAATCGAAGCAATCAGATGCCGCCCGACGATAGCATAATGCTCCGGACGGATATCGAGACTCGTATGCTTATGACCGATATGGTCTACAGCAGGCATCAATATGGCCGGATTCTCAATGTGTTCGGCATAAGCGAGTACCGCCATGGCAAGGGCAGTCTGCTGTTTGCTGTTCTGCTGATTGCCCATGTTGAAGACGTGTTTTAGCTCTGGATTGTGTATGAACATACGTTTGTAAAAATGGCTGGTCAGTAATACGCCATGTTCCTTTAGTATGGGTACTGTGCTTTTTACGAGTTGTATTTGATCTGTTGTCATGATATATTAAATTATTAAAAGATATTTTTGTCTTCTATTTTGATGCGCGATATCCAAAAATGATTTCTCGTCAACCTAATAGTGGATGTTTTTGTCCTTTATTAGGGTTTAAAAAAAAGCTATTTGTTGAGGGTAAGAGCTCCTGTCAAAAGCTCGCTGTTAAACTCTCCGATACTGGTGTTATAAAGCATGTGGGTCAGTTGGTTTCTAACTTTCTTAAATTCATTATGGAGGGGGCAGGGGTTGCTTTCGGAGCAGTAGCTGAGTCCCATACCGCAACCTGTAAATATTTCGTCACCCTCTAGGCAGGTGATGATATCTGCTAAGGGACGCTTCAATCCATTGGGCTCGATATAAAAACCGCCATTGGGACCTTTGATGGAGGATATAATTCCGCCTTTACTGAGTTTTTGCAGTATTTTAGCCAAAAAATGTTCAGGAGAGTTGATGTTTTCGGCAATCTCTTTGATTCCGGGACGACTCGCATCAGCGGAGTGGCTGGCAATATAAAAAACCGCCCGCATCGCATATTCACATGTTTTGGAAAAAAGCCCCATAGATTACTGTCCTTCTACCGCTTGTTGTACCCGCTCTATCTGGTCGCCTTTGTAAAGGGAAAGACGTACGATACTGTCCGTTGTAGCGCGAAGGTCGTGTACGATATTACCCTCAAGACTGATGAGCGAGCCTTTTGGTAAAGGATAGCGTTCCGCACCGACACCAAAATCGATAAAACCTTCGACGACCTCTACGATAATAGGATAGGGAGCCTTATGGGCTTTCATTTCCTGTCCCTCCCGAAAGGCGATACGGATTTCCTTGCTGTAAGCATTATTGATCAGAACCTGGGCAGAAGGATGATTTTCTGCATAGCTGATGTTTTCTAGAAGAGATGTTATTTCCATGTTACTGTTATTGATCTCTGTGTTGATTGATGAATCAAATATAGGTATTCTCTTAATAAAAGACAAAAATATCTTTTATTAAGAGTTGAGTTGGTCTCACGAAGATAATCGAGAGCTAAGTCGCGATGTGTGCCTAAAAATTCGTATACTAGTATGTATGGAAGAAGATATGATTATGGAAAATATAGGATTTATAGGTCTGGGTAATATGGGATATCCTATGGCCAAGAATTTGGAAAAAGCGGGATTTCCGCTTACGGTATATAACAGGACCGCACAGAAGGCTACTGGATTTGCCCAGCAATCGGTGGTATCGCCCGATATGGAGAGCCTGGTGGCATCCAATTCTATTGTATTTACCATGTTGACCAACGATGCTGCGGTATCGGCGGTATATGAGGTCATTACAAAGCAAGATATTAAAGGGAAGCTTTTTGTGGATATGAGTACTATTTCCCAAAAGCTGAGCCAGGAGTTGGCTGCAAGGGTACAGGAACGGGGAGCATCGTTTGTGGATGCGCCTGTCGCAGGTAGTACCCTGCCAGCTACGGAAGGTACACTGATTATTATGGCAGGTGGTGATGATTCTGACATTGCGCGCGCTATGCCTTATTTTGAGAAGATGGGCAAACTGACAAAGCATGTCGGAAAAAATGGACAAGGGATAGCCGCAAAGCTCGCTATCAATTATTTCTTGTCAGCGCTATATCAGGGACTGGCCGAAACGGTTCTTTTCTCTGGCAGTCTGGGAGTATCCCGAGCGGATATGTTAGAAATCATCAATGAAAGCGCAAGTGGGAGTGGTGCTACAAAGGTGAAGACACCACTACTATTGAAAGATGATTACAGCCCGGCATTTGCTCTGGACCTGATGCTGAAAGATGTATTGCTGGCACAAGAGGCGGGGGCAGATTATCCGCTGACCAAACCGTTGATCGACACATATAGTGCTGCTCAACGAGAAGGATTGGGAGGCAAAGATGTGATGGCGGTGATTGATTATTTAAAAAAATAGAAGCCATGTACGCAAGAAATTTTATGGGTTGCGCTTTATTGGTATTATCACTAGGGGCATGCAACTCG
This sequence comes from Sphingobacterium yanglingense, assembly GCA_040395455.1. Taxonomy (GTDB): domain Bacteria; phylum Bacteroidota; class Bacteroidia; order Sphingobacteriales; family Sphingobacteriaceae; genus Sphingobacterium; species Sphingobacterium yanglingense_A. The sequence goes on from JBEBQJ010000015.1 coordinate 9,249, forward strand.
GGAACGAAGGAAGGTCAGAAAAGCAATGCGCCTGTTGAAACACAGGATTCAACCTATTCGATCGTAAGTGAGGGCTTTAAGGTGAAGTATAATCCTGGGGATACGCTGTCTTTGACAGTGAACGGACCAGAAGGGGCAAATATCGATTCTGTTCTGTATGCTATTGATGGTGATGTGATAGGTCGGGTAAATGGCAATGAGGAGTTAAACTACGATTTTGACAAAAGCAAGTTTGGTATTAAAGTCGTCAAAGCAACAATTTATGTGAATACGGGGACCGAAGAGGCAAATGTGCGAGTCGATTATCTACCGGCTATGGAACCAAAACTGCGTAATTATGAACTGGTAAATACCTATCCCCACGATATCGAGGCTTACACGCAGGGGCTTGAGTTTTATGGAGACAAGCTTTTGGAAAGTACTGGTAATGGGGCAGGGCGAAGTGGCAAAAAAGGAAAATCCAGTGTTCGAATTGTAGATCCGAAAACCGGAAAGGTGGAGCGCATGATAACTTTAGATGATAATATCTTTGGAGAGGGCACCACAATTTTGAATAGAGAGCTTTATCAATTGACCTATAAGAATAATGAGGCGTATGTCTACGATATATCAACCCTGGAGAAAAAGAAAACGCTCCCTTATTTTAAGCCGATGGAAGGGTGGGGGCTTACCAATAACGGGAAAGATCTGTTTATGAGTAATGGTTCTGAAAAGATATATGTGTTGAATGCAGGAGATTTTAAACCCAAAGATATCATACAGGTGGTCACCAGTGAAGGACCTGTGCCGACCATCAACGAGTTGGAATGGGGAAACGGTAAAATCTTTGCCAATTTTTATCAGGAGGACTTGATTGGTATCATTAATCCGGTTACAGGTGTGGTAGAAGGATTGATAGATTTATCAAAATTAAAGACGATGGTTACACAACATGTTGATTTGGACGTGTTGAACGGGATAGCTTATAATAAAAAAACAAATACCTTTTTTGTGACAGGGAAAAATTGGGATAAAATGTTTGAGATTAAAATAGATTAGCAATGGCAAAGATCTTTACGGCACAACAGATGGCTTTGGTAGATAGGGAAACGGCTAAGCAGCAATGTATTCCCAGTTTTCAGTTGATGGAGCGGGCTGCGGGTGTGCTCTTGGCGGCGCTAGAGAGTAGGTATGTTCTATCGCAGGAACGTTTTGTGATTGTATGTTGAAAAGGGAACAATGGCGGAGATGGTCTGGTGCTGGCGCAATACCTCCGGCAGCGACAGGCAAGGGTATTGGTCTATCTGTTGGATGTTCCTTCTTATTCGAAGGACAACGAGGAAGCACAAAAGCGTAATCCTGTTTCTCTGATACAAAAGTTTGCGCTTGAAGATCAGCTAGACATCCCTGAAGATGCTGTAATCCTAGACTGCCTATTTGGTTATGGAATGCAGCGTGGGCTGGATGATTCCTGGCAACATATCATTGGGCAAATAAATACCTCGGGCTGTAAGGTCATCGCGGTAGATATGCCGTCTGGGCTATTGTCGGATAGTCCGACACCAACGAGTTGCCCTGTAGTGCATGCCCATGAGGTATTGACTTTTCAAAGTCCAAAGCTGGCACTTTTGATGCCGGATAACCAGTTGTTTTTTGAGGGATTTGAGGTGTTGGATATAGGCCTGACCGAGGAAGCGATGGCTCTCGTGGCATCGGATAGTATTTATGTAGAAAAGGAGGATATACAGCCATTTTATAAAAGACGTAAGAAATTTGGACATAAAGGGGTATTTGGCCACGTGCTGATTATAGGGGGGAGCTATGGTAAGATGGGAGCCGTGCAGCTGGCAGCGAAAGCTGCGCTACGAGGAGGCTGTGGGTTATTATCGTTGTATGTTCCACACTGTGGGTACGGCATATTGCAGACGGCTGTGCCGGAAGCCATGGTGATCACAGATGAACAAGAAAATCTGATTTCTTCTTTTCCTGATATAACCCACTACCAAGCTCTAGGATTGGGGGTGGGCATGGGGACTGATGAAAGGACAAAGGCCGCTTTTCGTGAATTTCTGACTGCCGAACCGTTGATCCCATTGGTACTGGATGCTGATGCGTTGAATGTATTGGCACAAGAACCCGACCTGTTGGAGTTGATTCCCCCGCGGAGTATTCTGACACCTCACCCTAAGGAGCTGAAACGTATCATTGGCACATGGGATAATGACTGGGAGAAGATCGAAAAAACAAAGCAGTTGGCTGCCCGATATAAGTTATGCATCTTGATCAAGGGGGCTAATACGGCAATTGTACTGGCGGATGGACGGGTTTATTTTAATAGTACAGGCAATGTCGGAATGGCGACGGGAGGTAGTGGCGATGCATTGACGGGTGTTCTCACAGCTTTGCTCGGGCAAGGATATTCTACGGAGGAAGCTGCGGTGATGGGAGTATATCTGCATGGACGGGCTGCGGATATAGCAGTAGCAGAGATAGGTGTGTATAGTCTTTTGCCCTCGGATACAATTCAATTTCTGTCACAGGCATTTTTGGAATTGGAAAAAGTACCCTAGATTATTCCATAAATTCTTTTGGATAGATGACCTGACCGCTGTGTCCCATCAGTGCATCTTCCTGTAGCTCGATGACCATGCAATTCTCTTCAGGTACATCGAATGGTAAGCTAATCCCATAGGTTTTGGCCATTTTATACCCCAGTCTAGGGTAATAATCTTCATGTCCCAATACGACTACTGAGCCAAAACAGAGATCCCGCGCTCTATCGTGGGCATACTGTATTAGACGGCTACCAATTCCTCTTTGTTGATAGGACGGGCTAACTGCTACGGGGGCCAATGCCAAGGAGGAGACCTCTCCGGATAAGGGGCTGGCAATATGAATTCGGGTTAATAGAATATAACCGACAATCTGTTGATCCAGTTCGGCAACCAAGGAAAGTTCTGGTATAAATGCAGTAGAGCGGAGAAGCCGTTCTACGAGAAGGTGTTCCTTGTGGTCACTGTGTACCTCTTCTTTAAAGGCATCCTGTAGTAGAACCGATATCGCCTGATGGTCGTTTTTATTTGCCTGTCTGATATGCATAGTACGAAGATAAAAGATAGTCTTTGGAAATGTCCAAAAAATCACGGTGTTCGTAATAATCAAAATTAATTGCACATAATTCTCCGAATGTGAAGCATTTTTTTTAAGTTTGGACTATCGTAATCTCAACCTAATCAAAACGATAAACCATTCATGAAGTATTGTTGCGCTTTTCTTTGCTGTCTTTTCTATTCTTTGTTGGGCTATGGTCAGCATGAGAGAAAAGAGGTTGTCTCTTTTGAAGATGCTTACAAACGGATTTATAATATTACCAAACTATCCGGTGAACGCCCCCGTATTGATGGTAAGCTGGATGAAAGTATATGGCAGGAGAAGGGGGAGTGGTCGGAAAAGTTTTCACAGGTCATCCCTTTTGAAAGAGCGTATACTGCATCTTGGACGAGGGTAAAGTTGTTTTACGATGATGTGAATATCTATATAGGGGTGTACTGTAAGGACGTACATCCGGAGACGATGAATGCTTTTATCGGTAATAGGGATGATAACAGCAACGGAGACTTGATTAGTATTGCATTTGATACCTACCATGATTACCGAGTTGCATCGGAGTTCAATATCAATCTCGGAGGAAATAAAACGGACCTAACAGTTACGGACAAGTTGTCGGTAAACTTAAGTTGGAATGCGGTATGGGAAGGGCAGACGCATATCAATAAGACAGACTCATGCTGGACTGCGGAGTTGCGTATTCCATTCAGCCAATTACGCTATAACCAGGATAACGGGGACGGTAAATGGGGGCTGCATGTACGTCGTATCATCCGTCGTAATAATGAAGTACAGAATTGGAGCTTGATACCGATAAAAAATAATGGTCACGTTTTCTCGTTTGGGGAGATGCACGGGATGACAGACTTACCAAAACCGAAAGGAATTGAGTTCTTGCCTTATGCTATGGCCAAATTTACAAAGGAACCGAAAATACCCAATAGTCCTTTTCAAAAGGGAAGTAGATGGGGGCGTAATGTGGGAATGGATGCGAAGTTTGCGCTGAATGATTTTACAATGGACCTGACGGTGAATCCGGACTATGGACAGGTCGAACTGGATCCTTCGGTGATGAATCTCTCTGCATATGAAATTTTCTATGACGAAAAGCGTCCTTTTTTCCTAGAGGGCAAGCATATCTTGGAGTTTGATAATAATGAGGGAGGGATGATGTTTTATTCGAGACGCGTAGGTGCTATGCCCTCGTATCAACCGAAGGGAATCGACAATGTCGATAACTATGCGAGTACAGCTAGTCCTATACCGATTCTTGGAGCGTTAAAATTGACGGGAACAACTAAAAGTGGTGTGACTGTAGGCCTATTGGAAAGTATTACGGCACAGACCTCCTCGCGGGTGATGCGTAGCGGTATTGAGGATCGGGAGATTACGGAACCATTGACCAACTATACGGTAGCACGTGTGCAGAAAAATTGGGCCGGCAATACACTATTGGGGGGGATGCTGACGTCGGTAAATAGGAATCTTCGAGCGGAGCATCTGAAAGATGCCTTGATTGAGAATGCTTTTGCTGCGGGAATCGATTTTACACAATACTTCGCAAACCGGCTTTACTATATCGATGCGAAAGGGATGTTCAGTACGCTGCATGGCTCTGCTTCAGCGATTTTGAATACAAAGCAAAATGCTGCTCATTACTATCAGCGGGAGTCGGGAAGCTCTTATCTGGATCTTCGACCAGAGCAAACGGCCCTGCAAGGAAGTAGTGGATATGTTAAGGCAGGAAAAAAGGGAAATGCCCAATGGAATTTTTCACAGACCTTTAGTTGGGCTTCGCCAGGCTTTGACCTCAATGATGTGGGGTATATGAAACAGGCAGATTACAAATCGAATGAATCGGAGGTGGTATTCCGTAAGACAGACCCTTGGGGACCTTTTCGCTTTGCCGGAATCAACCTGACGCAAAAAAATGTGTGGAATTACGGAGGAAAGGCGGTCAACAATGATTTTGCTGTTCGGTGGCGCAGTCTGAGTATCAAGCGCCGTATAGAGATGGATATCAAAGAGATTTTTAACTGGAATACAATCGATAGCCGACGGTTGCGCGGAGGTCCTGATATGCGCTATAATGCCAATTTTGAAACCAATGCAATGATCAGTACGGATAGGGCAAAACCGTTGATGTTCAAAATGGAGTATAATGGTCGTCATTATCTAGATGAAAAGACAGCGTATAATGCATTACATCCTAGCATGGTAGTTCGTATGGGCAATCATCTACGTATCGCAGGACAGTTTAATTATGCCTGGAACAAGGATGAGCTGCAGTATGTAAGTACCGTAAAGCCTTCGCAGATACCTGAGGAAACTAATGCTTATATATTGGGACACATGGATCAAAAGACATACGGAGTCACGCTCAATCTACAGGTCAATGTGACCCCGGATATTTCTATCCAATATTATGGATCCCCCTTTACCTCAACCGCGGTATATGACAAGTTTAAATTGGCCAAGGATATGGATGCTAAAGTCTATAATAATCGGTTTACTTCTTTTGGCAAGGGCGAACTGCAGCTTACGGATGGTGCTTATACAGCTCACCAAGGTAACCACAGCTACGCCTTTAAAAATCCGAATTTTAGCTTTAACGAGTTTCGGTCCAACCTTGTGGCACGATGGGAATATCTTCCGGGGTCCACAGTTTATGTGGTATGGGAGCATAACCAATCGCGCAATGAAATGATATACCAGCCGGGCTGGGGTAATAATCTGGACAGGATGTTTGGATTGCCCGCTAGCAATACTTTCATGATGAAAATCAATTATTGGTTTCCATTATAGTGAAGCGGTGTTTTAATCCAATACCTTATTGCTTGCAGTAAGAATAATCGGTTTGGAGTCGGTAACGATAATTGTGTGTTCATGTTGTGCCATAAAACCTCCTTTGTTGCCCACCATAGTCCATCCATCATTTAGCTCTACCGCATAGGTTGAGTCTGTTGAAATAAATGTTTCTATTGCAACTACGCTATTCTTTCGGAACCGTCTTTGGTCGTATTTGTTGCGGTAGTTCAACAGTTCGTCAGGCTCTTCGTGAAGACTGCGGCCGATGCCATGTCCACCTAGATTTTTTATAACTTTAAATCCCCGTTTTTTTGCCTCGGTCTCCATAAGGTGTCCGACGTCTGCAATCTTTACCCCTCCTTTGATATGGTCAATGGTCTTGCGTAGGATCTCTTTAGAGGCATCTACTAATTTTTGATGTTGGTGGATATCATTGCCCAATATGAAGGAGCCTCCATTGTCTGCCCAGAAACCGTTGAGTTCTGCCGATACATCGATATTGATCAAGTCCCCTTCTTTTAAGATTCGCTCTTCGGATGGGATGCCGTGACAAAACTCATTGTCTACGCTGATACAGGTCCAACCCGGAAACCCATAGGTAAGGTGTGGGGCTGAATTGGCTCCAAAATCGGCTAATATCTTAGCCCCAAAGTCATCCAGTTCCTTGGTGCTCATTCCTGGTTGAGCATATTTCGTCATTTCGTGTAGTGTATAGGCGACCGCTTCGCCCGCCTTCTGCATACCTATTAAGTCAGATTCTGTATCAATTGACATGTTTGTATCGTGTTGATGTGTAGGTAAAATTACAAAAAAAGTCGCTATTTCATATTTAGCGACTTTTTTGCATCTATTTAATTGCGAGTTAGTGTGTCTCTTTGGCTATAGCGAGTTTTGCTGTAAATTGTTTCAGGACATCAATCTGTACATGGTCCATAACTACTATTTTGTGCCACTGCGTATGGTCTCCATGAGAATCAGGTACCAATCCAAACTCCTGCGCGAGGTTGCTAGGGATATCCGTAGCACGGATGGTAATGATATTCATCTGTGGGGCTCTGAAGTAACGTATGCCCAGTTGATCTAAATCATTACAACATACGGTAGTCCTGTATAAAAGTGTGTTCAGTTTTTCGAGCCAGCCATGGGGCCCGTAGGTCTGCAGTATCATCCATACGGCAATCGCATTGGCGCCTGATCTACTACCACTAAGGGTGATGTCCATGCCATTGACATATTTAGCTTCTTTAGTAAGCACATATTGGATTAATCCTTTTCTGGATAGAAATACGCCGGTACCGTAGGGGGCCTGGAGCATCTTATGAGCATCTAATGTCACTGAAGAGACATTGGGGTTGTCAAAACCGATGTTGTTGTCGCGCTGTACAATGGGATAGATAAAACCACCAAAGGCAGCGTCCATATGGATTTTGAAGGAAAAACCATGTTTGCTTAATACAGCTGCATACTCATCTGGATTGTCTACACTGCCGAACATAGTGGTACCAACATTGGAAATAACGATAGCATACTTCTTGCCACCTTGTTGGCTTGGGCCACAAGATTTTCGAGCTCGTCAGATATGATCTCTCTATTTTCCATATGGACAGGAATGGATAGGAAGTCGATCTGAAGTAGATTGGAGGCTTTATGTACAGAATAGTGTGTGTCTTCGGATGCTATTAAAAGTATTTCGTCCAGACGGGCGTTATATTCTTGAGTGAAAAGATTGCGGTACATCCAACAGGCCTGAATATTGGCTTCGGTACCTCCTGTGGCAATGTAACCGTCACAGCTGTCGCTGTCAGCTTTCAGAATATCTTCACTTAATATTTTGATGACCTCACGCTCTATCTCTTGGGTTCCTGAAAAATAAGGTTCAGAGTCGCCTAGTGTATGGCAACCGATGTGATTGGGGTTTTGAACGATGGATTGGAGAAAGGGGGCTTCTTTCAAAAAAGTAGCTTGGTCATAAAATACCTGACCATCCAGTTTAGATCCCGGTACACCAAGGGTAATTATTTTATGATAGTCAATGTTCTTGGCAAGTGCACTCGCGATATGTTCTCTCTGCTCGTCAAAATTAATCTTTTTCCAGTATTGCATGTTGTTGTCTAGCTTTATTTTTCTGAACCCAGAGCTCCGAAATTGTAGGTCTTGGGCAGTATTCGGTTAGGGGATAATCCCGCGGACAAAAATAGGTTATCTCATCGATTTATAGTCTATGGCGTGTTGTTTCCGAATATTTTGTAGAAATATCCATATTATGGAGCAATCTTCTGATATTATTTCGGTATTATGATTTAAAGATTCATTTTTTTCTTTTCTGTCATAAAACACTAGAAAGGCGGTGCTGTACGGAGTTTTTCGTACTTTTGGGCAGATAAGCGATTTTTTTGAACTATTAATTAGAAACAGCCAAGTGAATATATTACGCGCATATACGGACTCTTTTAAAGGATTATCTAAAGAAGCATGGATGCTTTCCATTGTAATGTTGATAAACAGGACGGGTTCAATGGTTATCCCTTTTTTGGGCGTATATATGACGGGGCACCTGAATTTTAATATTACACATACTGGGATTGTTTTGAGTTTTTACGGTATCGGTTCTGTTATCGGTTCTTGGTTGGGTGGCTTTTTTACGGACAGATTTGGAGAATACCGGGTTCAGAGTCTCAGTTTGTTTCTTAGTGCACCGCTCTTTATTATGATACCGCTATTCCCAACAGTGGAAGGTATGGCCTGCATTATCTTATTACAGAGTATTATAAGCGAGACGTTTCGACCGGCCAATTCGGTGGCTATTACAAAGTACGCAAAGCCGCAAAATCTGACCCGTGCCTTTTCTCTGAATAGAATGGCGGTAAATCTAGGGTTCTCTATAGGGCCAGCATTAGGTGGTATCTTATCGGCTATTTCTTATGAATTCCTGTTCGCTATCAATACAGCTGGAGCTTTGATAGCAGGGATTGTATACGTGAAATTCTTTAGAAAAAGACATAAGTTATTTCAAGCTAAGGTACAAGAACGTCAAAAACATGCTGAAGAGCTCAAAGTACAGGTTAAAGAAAAGAGCAAGTCTCCGTATAGAGATGTACCATTCCTTATATTTTGCTTCTTTTGTACTATATTTTCGATTTGCTTCTTTCAGTTTTTCAATACGATTCCGATTTTTTACAAAGAGGTCGCCAAAATGGATCAGGCAACAATAGGTTACGTGCTGGGGTATAGTGGCTTTATTATTGTATTGCTAGAGATGTTGGTTGTTAATTTTGCAGATAAGTATCTGTCGATAGCAAAAACAATTCTCTACGGAGCATTATTGTGTGCTATTGCTTACGCTATTCTGGCATTCGATCATCACTTCTCCATTTTAATCCTATCGATCACCTTATTAAGTGTAAGTGAAATATTGGTGCTGCCGTTTATGTCCACGATTACGGCACTTCGGTCAGGTAAGGAGAATCAAGGGGCCTATATGGGGCTGAATGGAATGAGTTTCTCCTTTTCCTTTATCATAACGCCTTTGTTAGGAACGCAGATTGTATATCAGTTGGGATTTGATACACTTTGGTTAGGAACAGGAAGTATATTGGCATTTTCGGCAGTGGCACTGTATTTTGTGATCCGCTGGATGCTGCCGCAAGACAAACATACCCAAGCTCAAGGATTGGGGGGACATTAAACAAAAAAAGGTTGCTCGTTTATATCGGGCAACCTCTCAGAATATTTAAGTAAACTATAAACAGGATTACATCAGTTCTACCTCAGAAATCTGATTGCCTTGTTTAGTCCTTGTATATTTGTATTTGACCTTTTGATTAAGGGTCAATACCATACCTGCTAACTTGTCGTTGAAATAGACAGTTTCACGGGTTTCATTGTCCCGTATAAAACCATAATTTCCTGTTTCATTGTAGTAGGAGACTTTGCCAAAAAGGAATTCGTCTTCACTTTCAACAGGGCGTAGCAAATCTTCTTCTTTGAACTTGTAGACCTGTGTAGGAGGTGTGTCCGAGATATTGCCGAATTCATCAACGTAAGCAAACATTTCTTCCATCGACTTACCTTTGTTGTTGTTGGATTTGTTTATTTCCCGTCTTTCTTGCTTTTCTTTTTTCTTCTGTTGTTTTTTCTTCGCGCGTTCTTTTTTGTTGAATGTAAGTTGACTTTTAGCCATTAAATAGAATTAAAGATTATTAATGTAATAAACTGAAAGGTGTATGTCTTAAATTAGCGGAGTGGCTCAAGGATAAGATATAGGGGCCTTTTGTGATGTTGCAAATATACGTATTTTTTTTGAGAAAAACGAATATCTTGCTCGACCTGAATTAGCTAGGTCGAACGGAGTGAGACAGTTCGGTAGGCTCAGTCCCTACGATGAGAAATACCCGATTAAATAGCAATTTGTCTGCTATAAATAATTAAATTTAACAGAAAATATTTTTAACGCTAATTGGAAGCTTATGGTTTTTAAGATTGTTCCGGTGCTGAGCTATTGCTTATTGTACTTGATGATGTCTACTTTGAGGGCTCAATCGGGGTTGGATTACTGCAATGACCGGATTAGGACTGGCGCAGAGCAAATGGAGCACTACGTGCCTTATTTAAAAGGTAAACGAGTAGCTGTATTAGGTAATCCTTCTACAGTTGTTAAGAACAGGCATCTTGTAGATACACTACTGACTAGGGGAGTTAATATTGTTAAGATATTTGGCCCCGAGCATGGATTTAGAGGTAACGCAAGTAATGGTACCGAAGTCGGTGATGAGGTGGATCCGCAAACGAATATTCCTATTATTTCGTTGTATGGTAATAGGAGGAAGCCATCTGGTAAAGACTTGGCGAACGTCGATGTTTTTATTTTCGATGTGCAGGATATGGGAGTTCGTTTTTATACGAATATCAATACCCTACGGGATATCATGGAAGCCTGTGCCGAACATGGTAAGGAAATGTTGATTTTGGATCGACCTAATCCCAATGCATATCTGATCGACGGCCCGATATTGGATGAAAAGCATAAGTCTGGTATAGGACAGTTCCCAGTGCCTATAGCGCATGGAATGACGACTGCTGAGTTTGCGCAGATGATCAATGGAGAAGGTTGGATGTCATCGGCAAAGAAATGCAAGCTGAAGATTATTCCGGTAGAAAACTACGCGCACCACATGTTGTACAAGTTGCCCGTAAGCCCATCTCCAAATCTGAATACCGAGCAGAGTATCCTCCTATATCCCAGTACCTGTCTTTTTGAGGGAGTCAAAGTCAATCATGGTAGAGGCACAGATTATCCGTTTACTGTTATTGGGAGCCCTGCCTATAAGGGGATTTATAGCTTCTCTTTTACACCGGTGAGTAAGAAAGGAATGAGTGAGCGGCCTCTTTTTATGAATGAGCTGTGTTACGGATTAGATCTGCGTTCGTATGATGTCCACAAATTGGTGGATAGTAAGAAATTGAATCTTTCGTGGATCATCGAACTGTACCAAAAATCACCGGAGAAGGACAAGTTTTTTGATAATAGTTTTTCGGACCAGATAGGAAGGTTTGAGAACCTGTCGGGAGTGGATGACCTTCGCCAACAGATCGAAAGAGGTGTCAGTGAAAAGGAAATCCGTGCGAGTTGGGCACCTGGATTGGCGGCGTACAAAAAGATGCGCGCAAAATATGTGATTTATAAGGACTAGAGTGTGGAGCAGAAAGAGTATCTAAATCTAGAGATGACGAAGGAAAAAATTAATGTGTTTTGGTTCCGCCGGGACCTCAGATTGGAAGATAACCACGGTCTCTGCCGTGCGCTGGCTACTGGACAAAAGGTACGGCCCATTTTTATTTTTGACACGACTATTTTATCTAAACTGCCTTCTACATATGATAGACGGGTGGATTATATCCATCAGGCACTGCTGCTGTTGCAACAAAAGCTGAATGTGTTCGGGACTGATCTGCGGGTATATATCGGTAACCCGCTCGATATTTTTAAGGATATGAACCGAGTAGTTTCAATAAGCTCTATTTTTTGTAATGTGGACTATGAGCCGGATGCGGTGCATAGAGACGAACTGGTTAGGGCTTGGGCAGTTGGAGAGGGAATCGGTTTTGAGGCTTTTAAGGATCAGGTTATCTTTGATAAATCAGAGGTAATGAAGAAGGATGGCACACCGTATACGGTATTTACCCCCTATAGCCGTGTCTGGAAGTCGAAGCTCGATTCGAAAGACTTACAACCATTTGAAATCAAGGGCGATTGGTTTGAGAAGTTGGATTTGAAAGAGATACCTAATTTGGCGGAAATAGGCTTTCAAAAGACTGATGTCCTATTTGAAGAACCAGAGATAAGAGCTACAGATATCAACGATTACGATAAGAACAGGGATTTCCCAGGGATGGATAGTACTACGAGGTTAGGAGTGGCCTTACGTTTTGGGACAATCTCTATCCGTCAATGTGTTTTATTGGCTAGAGCACATAATGAAACTTGGCTGAACGAACTGATCTGGCGGGAGTTCTTTATGCAGATCCTATTTCATTTTCCCAAATCCCTGACGCAATGTTTTAAACCCGCTTATGAAGGGATTGTGTGGCGCAATGACGAGCGTGAATTTGAGGCTTGGTGCAATGGAGAAACAGGATATCCATTGGTGGATGCAGGGATGCGTGAACTGAATGAAACAGGATTTATGCATAATAGGGTACGGATGGTGGTCGCAAGCTTTCTGACGAAGCACTTGTTGATTGACTGGCGTTTGGGGGAAGCTTATTTTGCAAGTAAACTGTTGGATTATGATGCTAGTGCCAACGTGGGGAACTGGCAGTGGGCGGCAGGTTGTGGCTGTGATGCCGCACCTTATTTCCGAATATTTAATCCCGAAGAGCAGCTCCGTAAATTTGATAAAGATCTGATCTATGTGAAACGTTGGAATCCGGATTTTGAATCCAAATCGATGCATAAAATCGTAGAACATGCTTTTGCTAGGGATCGAGCATTGCGTACTTATAAAATCGGATTAGGAAAATAATTAATGCTAATGGGTTTAAAAACAAGGGTATATGTAAAAAGAAAAAGGTTTTCAAACGGGGAGAATGAAAACCTTTTATAACCAATTATAAACCTAAATTATGATACTGCAAATGTAGTGTATGATTTACACATTTGCAAATTTATTTTAAAATAACGTTTTAGCATAGCTTAGTAGTGTTTTTTGGAGTGCCAGTACGGTGTTAAATACCGGGAATAGGAAAACTATTTACAAAGACGAAACGTTGCAGTGTATGAAGGATTTTTTTTTAAAGATTTAAGAGATGAACAAAGTATACGATTTTTTTAACCTGCACCAAGGGGAGGATTCGAAGGAAAAGGTCTTGGAGAATGTCTTGTCCAATATTTCATTCCGTGGTGCCAATTTATGGATTTTGGCCTGTGCCATTGTTATAGCTTCAGTAGGGCTGAATGTCAACTCAACAGCTGTTATCATCGGTGCCATGCTGATATCGCCATTGATGGGGCCTATTGTGGGGGCAGGTTTTGCTTTAGGGACATATGATTTTGATTTATTGAAGAAGTCGCTAAAAAACCTGTTGATTGCCACTATGGTAAGTCTGTTGGTCTCCTTTGTTTACTTTGTGTTGAGTCCTTTTAAAGAAACCCAATCCGAGCTTTTGGCACGTACGTCGCCCAATATTTACGACGTTTTGATAGCCTTTTTTGGTGGCCTGGTGGGTGTAATAGCTATAACAAGGGTAGAAAAGGGAAATCCTATACCCGGTGTGGCAATTGCGACAGCATTAATGCCTCCGCTGTGTACGGCAGGCTATGGCTTGGCCATTGGGAATGCCAGTTATTTCGCAGGGGCACTATACCTTTATACGATCAATTGTTTCTTTATCTGTATTTCGACATTTTTGATTGTCAAGTTCTTGAAATATCCGAAAGTGAAGTTTGTCGATGAAAGAAAGGAAAAGAGAATTACCCGTACAGTTTCTTTCTTGATTTTGGTCATGCTGGTCCCTAGTTTTTATTTGGCATATGTGTTGTTGCAGGAAAAGAAATATTCCCAAAATGTGGGATTGTTCGTCCAGAAGGAATTTGTGGACAAAGGCTATACGTTGATTTACGAAAAAGTTAGCTTTAACAGCCGACCAAAAAGAATAGAACTGGCTTTTTTGGATAAGCGTTTTTCAAAAGAGGAACTTGTCGCATTGGAAGATAGATTAGAAGCTTATCAGATAAAGGATGCCGAATTATTGGTGAGGCAGGATAGTACGGATCTCAAACAGGATATTCTAAAAGAGATCGACAGGCAGTCTTATATTGTATCGGAGAAGGATTTTACCATTCAGAATTTAAGAAAGCAATTGTCTACCTATACCTTCGAGGATAAGCAGCTAATTAAAGAAATTACGATATTATTCCCAGAGTTGGCGCCTTTCTCTATCGGAAAACAATTGGTAATCGTCAATCCGGACAGTAGCTATCACGAAAACATCCTGCTGTATAGTGCGGATAAAAAACTAGGGGAAGCTTCGCAAGCTACATTGGAGAACTGGTTGAAAACAAAACTTGGTTCGGACAAGGTAAAGGTGGCGCGGATAGGAAATTAAGAAGTCATGAATAGAAAAAAGGGATTCCTAATACTTAGTGAATCCCTTTTTTAAGAAAGTGTATATATTATTGATGCGACTCTATATTCTAAGGCATCAATGAGCTCTCATTATGGTGTTTTGCACCTATTAGTTTGAGTACGTTTTATTAGAGCGTAATGCCAAGTAACCAATAACACCGGCTAATAGGGAAGTAATCAGAATGGAAAGCTTTGCCTCTGATACATGTAGTGGGTCTCCGAAAGAAAGGATGGCTATAAAGATAGACATGGTAAATCCGATTCCGGCCAATAAACCTACTCCCAATATATGGCGCCAAGTGCTACCCTCTGGTAGGCTACTTAATCTTAGCTTTGTACAGAGGTAGGACGTTAGCAATATACCCACCGGTTTGCCCAATAATAGTCCCAAAGATATCCCTAGTCCCAAAGAAGAGGTTAGCCCGGCTACCATTTCGCTCTCCAGCGTGATATTGGTATTTGCAAAGGCAAATAATGGGATAATGATAAAATTGACAGGTTTTGTCAGTGCATGTTCAAGACGCTCGAGTGGAGACTCTACATCCGTATCATTGGTTGGAATAGTCATAGCAACCAGAACACCGGCAATCGTAGCGTGTATGCCCGAGTGGTGGACAAAATACCAAATAAATATTCCTGGTATAAGATATAGATAAGGATTGAGGATATTCATTCTATTCATGATGATAAGGACTACGAGGCCAATGGCGGCATATAATAAATACGTCGTCTCGATGCCTGATGAATAGAAAAATGCAATGACTAGAATGGCGATTAAGTCATCTACAATAGCTAGAGCTGCTAGGAATATTTTTAGACTACTCGGAATCCGATTTCCCAAAAGATTAATAACGGCTAAGGCAAAAGCAATATCGGTAGCCATTGGGATGCCCCAACCCGATGCGGTCTCCTGGCCAGCGTTGAAGCTGAGGTATACAAGTGCGGGCACAATAGCCCCACCGATAGCACATAGGATGGGTAGAGAAGCTTTCTTAGGAGATGATAATTCTCCTTCAACAATCTCTCGTTTGATTTCTAGTCCAACCAAAAGAAAGAATATGGCCATTAGCCCATCGTTGATCCAGAGCAATACGGGGTAGCGTAGATGTATGCTGTCGTTTTCGAAACCCAAAGGCTGGTCGAGTATGTTTTGCAGTGGAACGGCAAAGTTGCTGTTTGCTAAAAGCATCGATAAGATAACGCAGATGAATAGGAGGATTCCTCCTGCATTACTCGACTGGAAAAAATCTTTGAAAACGTTTAAATTGATAAGTTTTGTCATCGCTTACTATAAAATTAAAATATGAATCCCTTGTGGGAGTTTTAAATTATGTTTGGCAATGGCATATTTTTATACACGTATCTAATCTACACTTTAAAATAGCCGTTGAAAAAGTATCCAGATAAAGAAAGGGATTGATGTCCTTGCTCGTTGTCCGTAGCTAACTACTCGCTTCGGTGTGTGATGGCTGGATAAGCTCTGCTAAAATAGGGAAAACGGAAAGGGCCTTGACGAATTATTGCATAGATTGTGTCTATTGGAAGTGTTGTTAGTTATATTGATTTTTGTTTTTTATGGGTTTAAGGTTGTTAAACGCTGTTTTAAAACACGCGTTGCAGCGTCGGAGGAGACTATTAGACCGGCCGCCAACATGATGATATCTTTTAAGACCAATCGACCTGCTCCTGATAGGTATGGGAAGCCATACTGTGGAGTTGGGAAATCCCCACCTAGATTAGGGACATAGACCTCGGGAGTGGTAATCAGAAAGGATAAAGTGACTATCGACATGAGGAAAGTCAATAAGCCGCCTATAAGGCCAAGCTTTGCAGACCATATACCTGCGAGAGTGAGTATTCCAATAAGAAGTATAGCGGTACCTAAGCCGTAGGAAAATACGTAGGTGCCATTGGATTCATGCCAACTGATGTTTTCGGCAACGGTCTTGCCTTCTGGATTTTTATAATCCTTATACTCGGGAGAAGGATGTTTATAAAAGAAACTCATCAAGGGGCTATTGGCCACGAAAGGTACGATCCCATCTGCTTCATACTGAAAAGCCTTGAGGCCACCGATCCAAGCCATGACGATAAAGATGCTGATACGGATCAGATGAATGAAGTTTTGTTGTGACTTTGCCAGGAACTGTAGTATAGACTGCATATCTTTTGAAATAGGTGTTCTATACAAAGATCGTGAATGGAGCTGAGCGAGAAATGGACAAAAACGACTATCACATAGATTATTTTGCCACAAAGGATATACCTACTTGTTCTCGATAATGAGAAGGAGATACCCCGACATTCTTTTTGAAATATCTGCTAAAATAGTATTCGTCATTAAAATGCAATTCGTCTGCTATTTCCTTGATGGATAAATAGGTGAGATGGAGTAGTTTTTTAGCTTCCAGTGTGGTGCGTTCCTGCAAGAGTGTGGAAGGCGATTTGCCGAGTTGTTGTTTTATTTTTTTACTAAACCGATCGATACTCAATCCTGCGCGGTCGGCATAGTACAATACGGTCTTCTGTAGGCGAAAAAACTGCTCAAGGTCTTTTTGAAATTGATATCCGATGGTATTGTCCTGCAATGATAAAGGAACAAAATCTTTCATGATGCGTTTTTTTTCCTTGCTACAGAGCGCGAGGATGAGCTGTAGGTACGCTTTTATGATTGCATCGGAATGATGTGGTATTTCGTCTTGTATCTTCTGATAGATGGTCGCTATTTCATGAAAAAGAGCCGGTGATACCGTGACATAAGGTTGTACATAGATATTATTGAAAAGTATTCCATTACAGGCGACTTCTTTTTTATGGTATTCGATGCAGTAGTAGTCGCCATGAAAGGATAGCTGTGTGAATGTTGTTGCCGTATTCGTAGTACTGCTGAGGTGTTGATAGGGAGAGAGGAAAAGTATAGAATGAGATGGAATGGAGTACTCGGCAAAATCTATCTGTACAGAGAGGGCTTCATGCACCAATATAATCTGGTATAAAGATGTCTGATAATCATCCTTAATGACTTTTGGATGCAGTATTTGTACTGCTATTGTTTTTGACTGGGTATTGACATCGTTTAGTGACATGAAGAGATTCTATAATGATTCTGAAAAAATAAGAATAATCTAGGAATATTGCACTGTATTCCTAATTGGTACCGTTAGATTGTCCAATTGTATTTTAAGAATAAATATATACTTTTGTTGCTTCATTTTAATTTTTTAAATCGCTCGAAACAAAAGAAGTTAGTTCGTTATGGAAAGAATGCTTTCAGATTTGGAATTGGTCAATAGACTCCGTGATGGAGATACTTCGGCCTATACTGAAATCTATGAAAGATATAGTGGACCGTTGTATTTGTTTGTTTTAAAAAGATGGGAGGATAGGGATGGAGCGAAGGATTTAGTCCATGACTTTTTTTTAAAACTTTGGGAGAAGCGTGAAGAGCTGGAAATATCATCCAATCTGACGGCTTATCTATTTACAGCGGTGCGCCATGCTATGCTCAATCAAATCAGCCATGAAAAGGTGAAAACAAGGTATATCGATTCTTTTCTCTCTTTTCTGGATACGGTCGAGCCCAAAGGGACTGACTACCTCATGCGCGAAAAGGAAATGAAGGTGATCATCGAAAGAGAAATAGATAACCTTAATCCAAGAATGCGAGAGGTCTTTGAATTAAGTCGAAAAGAAAACCTGTCCCGCAAAGAAATAGCTGAAGCATTGGGGATTTCGGAAGAGACGGTAAAAAACCATATGCATAAGGCTTTGAAGACTTTGAAACGTAATCTAGGCGTGCTTTTTATCTATTTGTTTTAAAAAGTAAAAAAAAAGTGAAAATTCTAATAACCCTTTGGTTCGGGTAAACTGTCCTTAGTATGATTGAACCAAAATATGAAGTCGGATAATATTAATCTAGAAGAATTACTACAGAAGTACGAGAACGGAAGCATTAGCAAAGAAGAGTTGCTATTACTGGAAGAATGGCTGGTGCAAGGAACTGTTCGGAATGAGGCCATCAGCGAACTGGAGGTGCTTGATGATCTACGTGATATTCGTATGCGGCTTACGGATAAAGGCCTGCTGGAAGTGGATAGACGTGTGTCGTCAGGTATTAAACGGTTTTATAGGGCAATGGTGGCAGCGGCTATTTTGTTCTGTGTATTGGGGCTGGGATTGTATGTCTGGAAGATGAATCAGGCGTCCGATGTTTTGAAGGAGGATATCGTAAACATGACCGTAGTTCAGCCTGGCGAAGAAAAGGCTGTTTTGGTGCTGTCCAATGGGGAAAAAGTTGTGCTGGATGGAAATATGGAACTGGGAGACGAGATGAAGATAGGGAAAGGGATAGAAAAGACAGCAGAAGGTTGGTTGAGTTATTCTTCTGCAGATGAAAATTCGGTAGGCAAGGTGCCTACTTATCATACCCTGATCGTTCCGAAGCGAAGTAAGTATGGTCTTCAATTGGAAGACGGTACCAAAATCTGGCTTAATGCAGGTTCGTCATTGCGGTTCCCTGATCATTTTGTTGGTGGAAGGCGTGAAGTGGAGCTTGACGGAGAGGCTTACTTTGAAGTTCAACCTAGACAATTGTCGGGGGACAAAGGGGGGCAGTACGAACCCTTTATCGTGAAGACCAAATTGCAACAGATACAGGTATTAGGTACCCAGTTTAATGTGTCGGCCTATCGAGAGGAGACCAGTGTGCTATCCACGCTTATCGAAGGTAAAGTAGAAGTTACGGTTGTAGGCACAGGGGCTAAGCAATTATTGAAACCCAACCAGCAGAGCGTGGTGGGTGAAGATGGGAGAATCAGCGTCAAGGAGGTGGATGCCGTTGACGCTAAAGCTTGGATGGACGGCTCATTTGTATTTGCTAATGAAAACCTAGAAACGATATTGAGGAGAATATCACGCTGGTATGATATAGATGTACAGATAGAACCTGGTCTGGACACCAAACATATACACTTATATGGTTCTGTCGACAAGTTTGCCAAACTTAAGGATCTTCTGGATGTACTCGAGATGACAAAATCTTTCCGATTTGAAGTAAAGGGGGGCCGTCTGTTGGTTAAGAAGAAGGGCTAATGCAAAAATGAAATCACAAAAATAACTATACAATTATTCATCACTAAATTTTACGTTTTATGAAGAGACTTTACCTCGCCTTGTCGGTTGGGCTAGCTTGCTCTATATCCCATGGACAGCAGATTAAGCTGCCGAAGAGTGAGACCACCGTCAGCCAATTTTTTAAAGATGTCAAGAAACAGACTGGAATGAATGTGCTATGGCAGTCAGAGCAGATGAATGAAAGCCAGGTTCTACACTTTAAAAATACCAGTGGAGACCTTGCTATCTTTTTGAAGCAATTGGGAACTTCGGCTAATCTAGGATATAGCATCAGTAATAACACCATAGTCATACATCCCAATGATGCTATAAAAGCAGAGTCCAAGCAAGAGCGATATGCACTTGTGGGGATAATAAGGGATAAAGATTCGGGGCATCCTCTGGATAAAGCCTCTGTTTTGATAGGAAGAGAAGTCGTAACCAGTGATGAAAGAGGACGTTTTCAATTTAAAAATCTGAAACAGGGAACGCATGACTTGAAGGTACAACATGTCGCGATGAAACCCTATGTAAAATCAATCAGTTACACGGGAAACCCTTTGGAATTATCGGTCGATATGGAAGGTATAAACCAGTATATCGATGAGGTGGTGATGACTGGGTACCAGTCGGTCAAAAGAGAAAATATGTCGGGTGCAGCAGTGACGCTTTCTGAGAAAGATTTTGCAGAAAAAGGCTTTACATCGATGGATCAGGCCTTGAAAGGTACGGTTGCAGGGCTTTCGGCTATGAATATCTCTGGTAAACCAGGGGCATCGGCTCAATTGCGCATCCGTGGGTTGAACTCGTTGACGGGAGATATGAACCCAATGTGGATTGTGGACGGTATGCCTATGCAGGGTGATATGCCAAACTTAGGTCTTGGCGGTGCTGACCTGCAAAACTCTATTGCGACCTCAGGTGTCGGTAATATTCCTATTGATGATATTGAAAGCATTACGATTCTGAAAGATGCAGCTGCTACTGCGATATATGGTTCCAGAGCTGCTAACGGAGTTATTGTGGTGAAAACAAAGAGAGGAAGAGCTGGTAGCAGTTATCTGAATGTGAGTTCTGCTATTAGTATCGACGAAGCACCGAAAAGTAAACTCCATATGATGACAGGGGCACAGAAAGTAGATTTTGAGATTGGGCTTTACAATGACTACCCTCACCTGAAGAATGATGGACGGGTTTTTCGCTATCTGGATGCTATCGAAAGAGGGAAAATGTCGTCGGAAGAAGGTATGGCACGTATCGAAGAGTTACGCCAGATCAATACCAACTGGTACGATGAGGTTTTTAGAACTGGATATACACAGAACAATAGTGTAAGTCTATCGTCAGGTACTGATAAAACACAGTTTTATACTTCGTTGAGTTATCTGACCCAGCAAGGTGTGCTGGAGAATAATGTTTATAAGCGTTATGGGGCATCCATCAAAGTGACACATGATTTTACGAGCAAATTTCGAGTTTTCTTCGATCTGATTAATACCAATAAAAATGATCGTAATACGGCATCTATCGTGGATCCCTTAAAGTATGCTACTTTTGCCAATCCTTATGAGCGTCCTTATAATGCTGATGGTAGTTATGCATATGATTATTCGTATTTCCCTGATCTGAGTGTTATCAAGGAAGGGTATCGTTATGACTTCAATATGTTGGAGGATATGCGGAATAATACTTCGACGAGCAAGTATAACAGTACGCAGGCTAATGTTAAGCTGGAATACCGTATTCTAGACTATTTGACCTTCTATACACAGGGGACCTATGCGGTCAACAATAATGTGGGCAGTCGCATGTATGCTGCCGGGTCTTATAGCTCGAAAGCAGAAGCCTGGCTTAACTCGTTCTACCCTGAGAAAGAGATCATGGATTATCTGAATAGTGGGTCGATGCGTGAGAGTTCGGCCCGATCATTTGCATACACCTGGCGCAATCAATTTGATTTTGCAAAGACCTGGAATCAAAAGCACTTTGTGACAGCGGCATTGGGGCAGGAGATTTCGGATGATAGCAGTAATTCATTTTATTATTATTCACCAGAGTTTGATGAACAGTATGGTTTGGTAGGTTTTCCTGATTTACGAGGGGCACTAGTAGACAAATTAAGTCTTACAAAGTTATTTGGACGTAGTGAGCAACAGAAAAGATCGGCCTCTTTTTATGGAACAGCAACCTATACCTATGATAGGAGGTATGTGCTAAGTGGTAGTTATCGTATGGATGGTGTGGATATCATCGGTACTGACAATAGGTTTACCCCATTATGGAATGCTAGCTTTAGGTATAATCTGTCTCGTGAAGACTTTATGAAGCAATTCGATTTTATCAGTTCGCTTTCTTTTAGGGGTTCTTATGGTTTTACGGGAAGTATAGACCGTAATGCCTATCCGTTTATTGTGTTAAAGAATAATAGTACATCGTATCGTTACGAAGGAGAGAAAGTGCCTAATGCTATTACTCCCGCTAATCCTGCGATAAAATGGCAACGGAAGCAGGACCGAAGCCTGGGAATGGAGTTTGCATTGTTTGACCACCGTATCAATGGAGAGGTCAATTATTACAATAACGTCACCTCCGATCTTTTGGATAATATGCAAGTGGCTATCTCTACAGGTAGGGATTATGTGCGTGCTAATGTCGCTAGTTTAAGAAATAGTGGTTGGGAGTTTTCTGTAAATAGCGTCAATATCGAGCGAGGAAAATTTAGATGGTCAACGAATTTTAATCTAGCCATCAATAAGAACAAGATTATCGATACGTACTATAAGTCCTTAAAAGATTTGCCTATTATGCCAAACAACGAAACCCAAAAAGCATTCTTACAGGGATATAGTGCAAGTTCTTGGTATGGTTATCAGTTTGCTGATGTAGATCCAGCGACAGGCCATGCTTTGGGCTACATTCGTGCGAATGATGCTTCAGGACAACCGATAGGACACCCTGATGGGAATGGTAATTACTACATTGACATGGATACTGAGTTTACGAATAGTGCGCTCCAATACCTGGGCTTGTCGTATCCCCCAACCAGTGGTGGTTTTGGAACTTCATTTTCCTATGGCAGACTGAGCCTGTCTACGCACTTCACCTTTATGAGTGGGCATCTTATACGATCTTTTGCGTCTAACATGGGAACACCGTTTGGTGCGGCACGTTATAATCTACCTGCTGACGAGCAATTCCGTTGGAGACAGGTGGGGGATGTGACTCACGTGCCTTCGTACAATCTAACGTCAAAGTCCGCTGTTAACAGTTATCTGTTTTCTTCGAAATTGGAAAAGGGAGCTTATCTGAAGATGAATAATATTTCCTTGAGTTACGCTGTAGATCCAAAGCTGGCTGCCCGCATGGGAATGCGGAGCCTTAAGTTTGTGGGAAATATCCAAAATCTATTCACGGCAACGAAGTACCGTGGTATCGATCCCGAGACGATGGGGGCATTCGGTTATCCGAGCGCTAAGCAATTTAACTTTAATATAAATGTTGGTTTTTAAATAGTTGAGAACAATGAAGAATATACATATACTGGTGGTAGCGCTGTTGACGCTTTTTACTTCCTGCGACAAGTATTTGGAATTGAAACCGAAGGATACCCTCGTCGTTAATGGTATGCCTGAGGTGAAGTTGATGATGTCGTCCTACCTGAGCTCGATGATTGTGAAAGAAAGCTTTCAGATTAGTTATAATGGAAGAAAGATTGCTTGGCCTTATAATCGGGATTTAATGGCTGGTTTCTTATTCTATTCGGATGATGCGGATATGATGACAGTATTGAGCAATAGCTATTCAAAGAAGTATGAACCTGAGTATTTCGAGAATAAAGATTGGAAAGGGTTTAGTACTGCAAAAACGGCATGGTATCAGCTCTATTTACATATAGGTTATCTGACGTCTGTGATAACAGAAGCGGAGCGTTTTAAAAATGAGCCCGAGTATGCTACGGTAATCGGAGAAGCCTTGGTGTTAAGAGCTTATTTTGCCTTTAAGTTGCAACAGTATTTTGCGCCATTAGATGAGGGAAATCTAGGTATTCCTTTAAATCTTGATTTGAACGAATTTCGAGATATACCAAGACGTACACAAAAAGAAGTGTATCAAATCATTATTGGAGATCTGCATAAAGCACTGACTTTAGGGGGGTACAAATCGAATTGGAATGTCTTCCATAATCCGAATATCATACACCATATCTTGGCACAAGTACATATGTACAAGTCTGCTACCGTTGCGAAAGAAGATTTGGATTGGCAAGAGGTAGAAAAGTATAGTAATGAAATTACAGCGAGATATCCTCTTGAAAGTACAGCAGCTGAGATTAGTGCCTCGTTGAAGCCCGCAAATGTTGGTTATTTTAAGGAAAACCCTTATAACTTTTTGACTATTGCCTGGTCGATTACTCCAAGAAGCAATACATCATCTCTCTGGGGGGTAGGAACAACGCGAATGATGCCTAGTCCAAAATTGTTGAGCTTGTACGATGAGAAGGATATTCGTAAGGAAGCATTTTTCGATGATAAGAATAACTTCAATAAGTATGAGTTTAAGATATTTTCAGTGGAGGATTACCAAGTGCTATTCCGTGTTGCTGACGCACATTTGATGCAGATCGAAGCGGAGTGGGCTAATGGAAAGAAAGCGGAAGCAAAGACCAAGCTGATTGCATTTATAAAGAATAGGTCTGGAATTGCTGCTGTCGTCAATGATCAAAACTTTATGGAAATATTAGGTAAAGAACGTCGTAAAGAGTTGGTTGCTGAGATGGATATGCGGTGGATTGATATGAAGAGAAATAGGATGCAGGTACAAAGAGATGCAGCAGGGGATAAGGGAATTGGTAGAGTGACGTATACGCTAGAAGCAAATGACTATCGTTATGCGATGCCAATACCGGAGGCCTCTGAGTTAAATTACAATAATATCGAACAAAATCCAGGGTGGTAATACATTTAGATATCATGAAACAGAGTTTTAAAAATATAGTGTACTTAATAGGGCTGGTCTCTTTGTTTGCGCAATCGTGTAAGCCTGATGAATTTGCCGTATTTGAAAATCCGATACAGGATCAGGATGTGAAAATTATTGAGTTGGTATCTGATCATAAAACTATCCTTGATGATGGTACGGCTGAAATGGAATTTCGTTATTTGGCGTATGGTATTAAAGAAGTCTTGAAATTAAAAAAAGAGACTGTCGGAAAAGAAAGTGTGTATTCAGAAGAAAGCGTATTGGATACTTTTTTGATTCCCAAGGACCGTATATCAGCTGATTTTGTGAAGGTATATTTTGCAGACGGTAGATTGTTGGCGAACAATCGCTATAAACCAAGAACAGGTGAGGCGGTGACGCAAGAGTTTTACGCAAAAGGAGGGGAGATTACTTCTGATAAACTGACCATAACAATACGTAAAGATGAAGTCTCTACAGGATGGGAGGAACTGGAGATTCCATTGATGTTTCATCTGATGACTCCCCCAGCAACCGTACGCCCTACCTATGAGGCATCCTCGGCTGTATTACAGGAAAAAGTAGATCACCTCAATCGGGTATATAATAAAATGGCTTCTAAGGATCCTAACGGTGGTAACGCCAAAATTAAGTTTGTGCTGGCGAAGTATGACCCTAAAGGGAATCTCTTGCAGGAACGTGGATTACGCCGGGTCAATGTGGCAGAAAATATGAACTTAGCGGGATATAAGACAGCAATAGCTAAAGAGCTTTGGAACCCAGCGCAATATCTAAACATCTACCTGTGTAAGTTTGCGGACAATTGGTCCCAAACCGGTAGTTCTTCTTATGTAGCACCTATGCCTAACATGATATTGAAAGGACAGAAAGCTATACCTGGAATATCAGCAAGAGAAGTGTTGGCATGGGACGAGAAGGAAATAAAAGATGTGACGGATGTGAGTATCATATTCAGTGTCAGTGAGTTTTTTAACCCCTCGCAATGGGATAGCAATAACGCATTGGAACTGTCTACAGTGATGGGCTATCATTTAGGGCTATTCCAAATGGAAGCCAAACCTAAATATAATTCCAGTACTGGAAAAAATGAATATGAGCTTTTTGACGGTGATACCGATTACTGTCCAGATACAGATGTGTATACGCCCGGTGGAAACTTTAGTATTTATAAGAGAGAATATTTCGATGATAGAATGTTTACCACGTTTAATGTAATGGCTGGATCGAGTCGCAAAAATTCGATAACGCTTGATCAAGCTAAGAGAATACGAGAAGTGTTGGAGAAATGTCCTTCACGTTGGTACTATAAGTCGAAGTGGGCGGTAACAGGTAAAAAATAAATAGATGAAGAAAATGATTTTAAAACAAGGTGTAACGATAGCGCTTTCTTTTTTTATAGGAATGTCTGCTGTCATAGCCCAATCGGATTATAAGATCAAGGGGAAACTAAAAAACGACCCTTCTTATGCTAAAGCTTATTTAGTATACAAGAAGGGAGGCCAAGAAGAACTGGATTCTATTGTAATCAAAAACAAGAAGTTTCGTTTTAAAGGAAGTGTGGATGAACCTACTCTGATGACTGTCCTTTTTGTTAAAAAGGATCAGTTCTATGCTGCACGTATGCGGGATGTTAAGCGTACTTCATTTTATGTCGACGGAGGAACTGTATCAATTGATGCAGATATGAAATCAAGTACTATTATAGTAAAGGGGAAAGCAATCCAGAATGACTACCTGAATTATCGAAACACTACAGCTGCTATCGATAAGCAAATCGATAGCCTAAATCGTGCGTATTCCCAATTGACCAAAGCGGCCAATAGAGATGGGGAAGAACTTATCCGTATCCGTAAAGCTGGAATGGATGCTTCCTATAAGCGGGTAGATCAATTGGTTTGTTTTGTGACGGAGAATAGGAACTCATATTTTAGTTTGATAGCCCTGCAGGAATTGGTGAAAGCGAATAGGGATAGCGAGGAACTTTTAAAACTATATGCTGACTTAGAAAACAAAGTAGGGCAGTCTCCAAAGGGAGAACAGGTTGCTAAGCAGATACAGGTATTGCACGCTACTCGGATAGGGGCTATGGCTCCTGATTTTACGCAGAATGATGTCGATGACAAGCCTGTAAGCTTATCAGACTTTCGTGGTAAGTATGTCCTCCTAGATTTTTGGGCATCTTGGTGTGGACCATGTCGTGGTGAAAACCCTCATGTAGTAGCTGCTTATGAGAAGTATAAAGACAAAAACTTTACTGTATTGGGGGTTTCTTTGGACCAAAACGGGAAAAAGGAAAATTGGCTGAAAGCGATTGCGGAGGACAAGCTCACTTGGACGAATGTCAGTGATTTGAAGTTTTGGAAAAATGAGGCCGCATTGTTATATGGTGTACGTGCTATACCTCAGAATTTCCTTATAGGGCCAGATGGAACTATTTTAGGGAAAAATTTGAGAGGTAAGGAGCTCTCTGCGAAATTACAACAGCTACTCGACTAGTAGTTCTAATTAAAAAATCACATTAACTGGTAAAGCCGCTATAAGGAATTTTTCAATTTTCTTATAGTGGCTTTTGCCTTTGTCTTAAATACGGCGTAAAGATGGAAAGTATATCCTGCCTATAAACGAGTAGGGCTTCTTCGCCCCGTAACTGCGCTGTGAGTTCATTGGATGATATCCAAAAGTCAGATATCAAGAATAATTGCCGTACGAGTGAATTTAGTAGTGTAGGGGCGATGTCCGGTCGAAGTACATTAGCGTTAACTAGATTGGTAAACAGACGGGAAAACTCTTGCTCTCGCTTGGAAACCAATTTTTGATAGCTTTCTCTGATACTTGGAATCCAAGTACCAAGCTCTACAAAATTTATGAATATAAAGCGATACTGTTCGATCAAATAAAAAGAAGAGTCTATGTAAGCTTCGAGTTCTGCTAGGTTTAAAACAGGATGCTCTGACAGGTTTTGGACGATCTTGTCGTAGGCAGCCGTTAGTTGTTCAAATAACGCAAGTATAATATCTTCTGTATGTTTAAAATGATAATGGAGATTACCTGCACTGATACCCATTGTTGCAGCAATATGACGTGTTGTTACACTCCGTATACCTTCTTGGTTATAAAGTGCCAGCGCTACCTGCAATATTTTATTTTTGGTGTTCATTATTCAAATTTAGAACAAATGTTCTAAAATCAAAAACTTTAGTTACCTTTGTTGAAAATAAGCAAAGCTATGAGTGGTAAAAAAGAAGGCTGGATTAAGTCAACTTACCAGGAAATAAAACAAACGATAATGGATATCAAACCGGATGATTCTCCGACAAAAAAGTTTGGGAAGCGTTTGGGATTTGTAATGTTTATGACCTTAATGGTATGCGGAGCTATCGCTATGTTAATAGCCATCTCGTTTGCACATTAGTGCGCGAGTTGGTGGATCCTCTTTATATTTTCTATTGGAGCTGCTGGTTTTTAATTCGGTTTTCTCGGCAGGCAGGAACTCCCATTCCTTTGGTAAATGGCTGGTTGACCGATTTTGTTTTTGTTCCTGTAGTGGTTCATTTTGCTTTGGTCTTGGGCTGTACACTTTTTAACCAAGGAAAGCCTTTTTCCTTTCCATTGATCCATATACTTTGTTATTCCTTGTTGACTTCCATTGTATTCGAGGGAATTATGCCTCATCTCACAGATTATAATACAGCAGACTGGGGGGATGTGGTGGCCTATTTTGCGGGAGGGATTTTTTATTACTTCGTACATCAGCCTTGGTTTGTCCGTCGTAATCTTTAGCAAGTGTATTGTAGAGTACTTGGAATTTCATAGCTTCGTGTATAAAACTAAGACAAAAAGTGAATAGGGTACTGATAATCGATGATGAAGATAAGTTGAGGCAACTCATGGCTAAAATTATTGGTCTGGAAGGATTTGAAGTCTTTCAAGCGGATGATATTAAATCAGGATTGAAGCGTTTGGATCAAACCGATATCGATGTCGTAATCTGTGATGTAAAACTCCCGGATGGAAGTGGCGTCGATACCGTAAAACTTATAAAAGAAAAGCATCCCTATACAGAGGTTATACTGTTGACTGCTTATGGTAATATTCCTGACGGTGTGCAGGCTATAAAGAATGGTGCATTTGATTATATCACAAAAGGTGACGATAATAATAAAATCATTCCACTGCTGTACAAAGCCTATGATAAGGCCTCACTGGCTAAGAAAGTCAATCAATTAGAAAATCGATTGGTAAAGAAGTATGCTTTTGACAAAATTGTGGGCAAGTCGAAGGCTCTGCAGCGTACGATAGAATTGGCCAAAAAAGTGGCGAAAACAGATACTACGGTATTACTCACGGGAGAGACTGGTACAGGTAAGGAAGTCTTTGCGCAGTCCATCCATCAGGAAAGTAGTCGATCGACAGCAAGCTTTGTTGCTATTAATTGTTCTGCATTCAGTCGGGAATTATTAGAAAATGAATTATTTGGACATCGGGCAGGCGCTTTCACGGGTGCGAATAAAGACCAGAAAGGGCTGTTTGAAGAAGCGCATAAAGGAACGATTTTCCTGGATGAGATAGGTGAGATGGCTCTGGAACTGCAGGCCAAAATCTTACGTGTGTTGGAGACTGGTGAGTTTTTGAAAGTGGGTGACTCCAAACCGACTAAAGTGGATGTCCGTATTATTGCTGCGACGAATAGGAATCTCGAAGAAGAAATAGCGAAGGAGAGTTTTCGTAGTGATCTTTTTTACCGATTGTCGGTATTTGCCATCCATCTACCAGCATTACGGGAACGTAAAGAAGATATAAAAGATTTAGCCCTATACTATGCACAAGATTTTTCACTTAAAGCTGGTAAGAAACCTCTTTCTGTAAGTGCGGCCTATCTATCTGCATTAGTGCATAACGGATGGAAAGGGAATATCAGAGAATTGAAAAATGTAATCGAACGAAGTGTCATTCTTGCTGACGGAGATACGCTGGAAGTAAGTACACTACCTCTGGATATGCAAAGTGATGGAATGCAGGTAGCTGTTCCCTCTTCGATGTCTTTGTCTGAGATGGAACGTGTCCATATCCATAAAGTATTACAGTATACCGAAGGTAATAAAGCAGAAGCCGCTCGTCTTTTGCAGATTGGTGTAGCAACCTTATACCGAAAAATAGAAGAATATAAACTATAAAATACCTCATTTTGAGAAAGAGCCTATCATTTTGATAGGCTTTTTTTATGGGGTTATTATTCTAAAATAATGCTTCTTATTGTATTTCAGTTGTTTGTGTGTTTTGTGGCACAGTTGGAATAAGCTTTGGCATTATGCTATAAAAACAAATGAAAAATATGATGTCAATTATTTTAGTAACACTAGGGCTTCTCTGTTTTGTATTGCTCTTTAAGTCTGTCTCTTTTTTCGATAAAATCTAATGATGGGAGGGTCAAAAAATGGAAACCAAAATCAAAAGTACTTTACAGCAATGGATTCCGGGAATCCAGAATAATGAGGAGGCAACATCTGATTATGAGTTGTTGCATCAGCTCGCTTGCTCCTGTATCCGTAGAATTCATCTTGGAACAGATGAGGATCTCCTTTGGGTACAGGATATTGCCAAGGTGGTGAATCTACTATACCAGAGTGGTAATCGATACACTAAGAATGCAATCGAGAATGAGTTCTTATCGGAGCTGGTGCAGGAAGAGTGTCCGGCAAGTTTGAAACAGCATATGGACCTGCTACCTAAAGAGCTTAGAAAGGAGTATTTGAAGGTCATCTTAGAAAACTAATGAAGATGAAAAAGGTGAATGAAGAAAACATTGCAAATTACCTGGCTGACGATTGTAGGGAGATCGAAGAAGAAATACAACAGCTGTCACGGAAGCGAAATATCGCAGGTGTGCTACAGGCTGTAGTTAACTTCTTAAAGAATCTACTGCATCACAATCGGCTGACTGAGGTGTCTGCCCATCTTCAATTTATGGCTCGACTACACCGTAGTGGAAATAGGTATGTACGCTATCTCATTGAAAACTTGGTCGTGCGCTCATTTGAAGGCTTGAAAAGACAGTGTGCGCAAGGGCAATGGGAGCTGCTTTACGCAGGTATTCCTGTGCAGTTACAGCATATTTATCAACGGCAGACTGCCGAGAATTTAATTCAAAAATCAAAACTATGATTGTCCTATTTATTGTTGCTATTGCAGTGTTTGGCTATATCGCCTATGTACTGCTAAACCCCGAAAAATTCTAGTATCAGACGGAGGGATTAAGATTCTGCTAGAAAGGAGTCTAGCAAAAACAAACTAAAAATGAAACCGATGTGCAAATATGCATGTCATGAAATAAATACTTACATATGAACACAGAAATTTTAAGTGTTATCATTCTTTTCGTCCTGACTGTACTGTTGGCTATACCTTTAGGTCGGTACATTGCTCGAGTTTATGCAGGACAGAAGACACTGTTGGATGGCGTTTTTGCTCCCTTGGAGAAATTTTTCTTTAAGCTTAGTGGTATTGATCCATCAAGAGAAATGAGCTGGAAGCAACAGATGGTCGCTATGTTGACCATTAATATGGTGTGGTTTATTATCGGTATGCTCTTGTTGATGACGCAGGGGAGTCTACCACTCAATCCAGATGCTAATCCGAGTATGTCTGCGGATTTAGCTTTTAATACAACGATATCCTTTGTGGTCAACTGTAATCTGCAGCACTATTCGGGAGAGACAGGCGTAAGCTATCTTGCACAGCTATGGTTGATGTTCCTCCAGTTTGTTAGTGCAGGTACGGGCATGGCAGCAGCGGTTATCATATTTAGGGCATTCCGGGATAAAACGGTCACTACATTGGGTAATTTTTACAATTACTTGGTATTATCCTGTACACGTATATTGTTGCCGATATCGTTGTTGGTCGCTATAGTCCTTATTTTTCAAGGTACACCAATGACATTTGAAGGAAAAGATACGATACAGACCTTGGAAGGGCATACTGTTGAAGTTTCCCGTGGACCAGCGGCTGGTTTCGTTGCGATTAAGCACGTAGGGACTAATGGTGGTGGTTTCTTCGGTACCAACGGTGCTCATCCTTTTGAAAACCCGACCTATCTGACGAATATGTTGGAGATGATGGCACAGATGATTATTCCATTAGCCATGTTGTTTGCATTTGGGTACTTCACTAAGAAGTTACGTTTTTCCTGGATGATGTTTTCGGTTATGACCTTTGGATTCTTGATGT
Source organism: Sphingobacterium yanglingense (assembly GCA_040395455.1). Lineage (GTDB taxonomy): Bacteria > Bacteroidota > Bacteroidia > Sphingobacteriales > Sphingobacteriaceae > Sphingobacterium > Sphingobacterium yanglingense_A. The sequence continues at coordinate 41,087 of JBEBQJ010000015.1, forward strand.
TGGTCATTCCGAATATCTATATGGAGATGAAAGGTAATCCTGCAATTACGGAAATGGGCGTGAATAATAGCCTGGGAGCCATGGAAGGAAAGGAGATACGTATAGGGGCGGCAGCTACAGGATTCTGGAGTATTGCGACTACAGTAATCTCGACAGGTTCGGTCAATAGTATGCATGATAGTACGATGCCACTGTCTGGCATGAATGAAATGTTGGCCATGATGATCAATAATTTTTATGGAGGAGTTGGAGTCGGTATATTGAACTTTTTTGTTTTCGTAATACTTGCCGTCTTTATCAGTGGCCTGATGGTGGGACGAACACCAGAGCTGTTTGGTAAGAAGGTCGAAGCAAGGGAAATGAAAATAGCTATGATAGTGGCTCTTATACACCCTTTCTTGATTCTGGTTGGTACAGGATTGTCTACAGCATTTCCGCAACTGACTGAAGGTACACTGAATAATACGGGATTCCATGGATTTAGTGAAATGTTGTATGAGTATACCTCAGCTTCTGCGAATAATGGAAGTGGATTCGAAGGCTTGGGGGATAATACTCCTTGGTGGAATATCAGTACGGGTATTGTTTTGATCTTGAGCCGCTTCCTGCCGATTATTGGTCCTGTTGCTATAGCTGGATTGATGGCAGAGAAGAAATTTATTCCAGAAGGAGAAGGAACATTAAAGACGGATACTGCAACATTCGGTCTGATGATCTTCACGGTGATCATGATCGTAGCGGCCTTGTCCTTCTTCCCAGCATTGACATTGGGACCTTTGGCTGAATATTTCTCTATGCGTTAATCTGGAAATAGAAGGTTTGTCAAAAAAACAAAGCGCATTATACGCTCTAAGAAAAATATACTATTAATACTACTGTAATGGAAAATAATAAATCCTTGTTTCAAGGAGATATGGTAAAAGCTGCGTTAAAGCAATCTTTTATAAAGTTGAACCCTACTCATATGTATCGTAATCCTATTATGTTTACGGTCGAGTTGGGGACGCTGATTATGTTGATGGTCTGTATCTGGATTGCCTTAGGTGAGAAGAGTCAGGGGGGGGTAATATATAATTTTGTCGTGTTTGTCGTATTGTTGTTGACGCTGTTGTTTGCAAATTTTGCAGAGGCAATCGCGGAGGCTCGAGGCAAGGCACAGGCGGATAGTCTACGAAAGACACGGGAGGATACACCAGCTAAAATGATGGATGGTCGTACTATTTCTTCTGCTCTATTACGCAAAGGGGATACTTTTCAATGTGTAGCAGGTGATGTAATCCCTTCGGATGGGGAGATTGTCGAAGGTTTGGCAACAATTGATGAGAGTGCAATTACGGGCGAGTCTGCACCGGTGATCAGAGAAGCTGGGGGGGACAAAAGTTCGGTAACAGGAGGTACTAAGGTGCTGTCTGACCGTATAGTCGTGCAGGTCACCGCACAACCAGGGGAGAGCTTTCTGGATAAAATGATTGCTTTGGTCGAAGGAGCGAGCAGACAGAAGACACCCAATGAAATAGCGTTGACTATTCTATTGGCTGGGTTTACATTGGTATTTATTCTGGTGACAGTAACCTTAAAACCTTTTGCTGATTATGCGAATGTGCCTATCACTATTGCATCGTTTATAGCTCTGTTTGTATGTCTAATCCCGACGACTATCGGTGGATTACTATCTGCTATCGGTATCGCTGGGATGGACCGCGCGCTGAAAGCGAATGTTATTACCAAAAGTGGTAAAGCCGTGGAGACAGCAGGGGATATCGATGTATTGCTACTGGACAAGACAGGTACGATTACTATCGGAAATAGAAAGGCAACTAATTTTTATGGTGTAGAAGGGGGCAATAAGGCTGCCTTGATAGAAGCTGCTTTGTTAAGTTCTGTAGTGGATGAGACTCCTGAAGGTAAATCTATCGTCGAGCTGGCTGCTGTGACCGAACAAGCGAGGCTTTCGATGGATAAAGATAGGATTGCTTATCTAAAAGAAGGTATTCCTGTCTTTGAGCATGGTTTGTCCGATTTGAATTTCATTCGATTTACGGCCGAGACCCGTAGTTCAGGGGTAGATATTGGTGATAGAAAGATACGAAAAGGAGCTACCGATGCTATGCGTGCTCAGGTCGAACAGGCTGGTCATGTATTCCCTGAAGATATTCTCGTGCATGTAAAGCGTATCTCGGAAAATGGAGGAACTCCATTGGTGGTAACGGAAAATAATAAAGCATTAGGTGTAATCGAGCTACAGGATATTATTAAGACGGGTATACAGGAGCGTTTTGAGCGTTTACGCAAAATGGGGATTAAGACGGTGATGGTTACGGGAGATAATCCATTGACTGCTCGTTATATCGCAGAGAAAGCAGGAGTGGATGATTTTATCGCAGAGGCAAAGCCTGAGGATAAGATGAATTATATTAAGAAAGAACAGATGGCAGGTCGATTGGTGGCGATGATGGGAGATGGCACAAATGATGCTCCAGCACTCGCACAGGCGGATGTCGGCGTAGCGATGAATAGTGGTACCCAGGCTGCTAAGGAAGCTGGCAATATGGTGGACTTGGATAATGACCCTACGAAACTCATTGAGGTAGTTGAAATCGGGAAGCAGTTGTTGATGACACGTGGTACACTGACTACTTTTAGTATAGCGAATGATGTGGCCAAATATTTTGCGATCATACCGGCACTATTTGTCGCAGCTATTCCTGCGCTGCAAGGACTTAATATCATGCGATTGCACAGTCCCGAAAGTGCCATACTTGCGGCAGTTATTTTTAACGCAATCGTTATCCCCATTTTGATTCCGTTGGCACTAAAAGGAGTGGCTTACAAACCGATCGGAGCTAGTGCACTGTTACGTAGAAATCTATTGATATATGGGTTAGGAGGTGTGCTGGTGCCTTTTGTAGGGATCAAACTGATCGATATGGCGATTTCTATTTTCTTTTAATTATCTGAAAACTATATAAAGATTTTAATATGAACACAAATATATTACCAGCGATAAAACTGACGTTAGCATTGCTCGTCCTATTCGTTGTAGCATATCCAGCCCTACTTTGGGGCGTGGGACAATTGTCTGAAGGCAAGGGAAAGGGTGTCACTATCCAACAGGATGGAAAGACGTATTATAAAAATATAGGACAATCTTTTCAGGAATCGAAGTATTTCTGGTCTAGACCTTCTGCGGTGGATTATAATGCCGCAGGATCCGGGGCTAGTAATAAAGGTCCGAATGATCAGGAATATCTTGCTACAGTTCAACAACGTATAGCAGATTTTTTACAACACAATCCTGGTGTCAGAGCTTCGGATATACCTGTAGATCTCGTGACTGCTAGTGGTAGCGGATTGGATCCACATATCTCAGTTGCTGCTGCACAGGTACAGGTATCTAGAATCGCGAAACAACGAAATATTAATGAAGCACAGGTGCTCGCAATTATTGGAGGCAATACGGAACAGCCTCTTTTAGGGTTATTAGGCCCAGAAAAAGTGAATGTATTAGTGCTCAACCTAGCTTTAGACCGTCTGGGCAAGTAAATTAAATGTATTGAATATGAAATATCCATGTAGCACATGCTGCATAAACACGGATGGATATAGTTTGGATATTCCATATGGCTATTGAAATATAAATTATTTAGATATGAAATGTGTAACAGCTACTTGGATAGCTCTGTTGGTAGGAGGAGTTTTCTTCGCTCAGGCTCAAGAGAATAACGGATTACGTATCAGTGGATATGCTGAAGTGTATTATCAACGGGATTTTAATGTAGATAAATCAAATCAAAGACCTAACTTTATATACAGTCACAATCGAAACAATGAGGTCAGTTTAAATTTGGGACTGGTAAAGGCTTCTTACGAAACAGAACGTATGCGTACGAATTTAGGAATCGGTGTGGGCTCTTATATGAGTGCCAATTATGCAGCCGAGCCTGATGTCTTAAAGAATATATATGAGGCCAATGTCGGAGTCCGGCTTTCGCCTACGCATGAACTTTGGCTTGATGTGGGGATATTACCTTCTCATATTGGGTTTGAGAGCGCTGAAGGAACGAACTGTCCTACTTTGACCAGAAGTATAATGGCTGAAAATTCGCCCTATTTTGAGACAGGAGCTAAGCTCTCTTATCAGACGCGCAATAAAAAATGGCAGATGGCATTGCTGGCGCTTAATGGCTGGCAGAGGATACAGCGTGTAAATGATAATACGACTCCTGCTTTTGGCCATCAATTGACCTTTCGAGCGTCCGAACGCCTGACCTTTAATAGCAGTTCTTTTGTCGGAAGTGATAAGCCTGATAGTACGCGACAGATGCGTTACTTTCATAATCTGTATGGACAATATCAATGGAATGAAAAAATTAACTTTATTGCCGGATTTGATATTGGTGCTGAACAGCGCGAAAAAGGAAGTGAAAAATATCAGCATTGGTACACTGCAGCTGTGATCATGCAGTATCGGGCAAATGCTAGATTGGCTTTTGCCGGACGTGCAGAATACTATAAAGACCGTAACGGAGTCATCATAGCTGTTGATGATCCTCGAGGGATGGAAGCTGTCGGTGGTTCCGTTAATGCGGACTATCACATACTGCCGAATGTAGTATGGCGTACGGAGGTTAAGAATCTCGCATTGCGAGATGGTCCACGTTGGAGTGCTACGACAGCATTGGCTGTTCGATTTTAGCTAATCTCTACTAGACAGACGAGGTATGGAAGAAAATAAACGGGCCGAACACTTTCTCGAACTGATAAAAAAATCGAGACGAGGTAAGTTCAAACTGTATATCGGCATGAGTGCGGGAGTTGGCAAAACCTATAGAATGTTGCAGGAAGCCCATGCTATGCTCAAAAATGGTATAGATGTTAAGATTGGTTATATCGAAACACATTTTAGAAAAGAAACCCATGAGCTTTTAGAGGGGCTTCCTGTTATCCCCAGAAAGAGGATGTTTTATAAGGGAAAGGAACTCGAGGAAATGGATCTACAGGGGATTCTGTCTGTTCGACCCGAGGTGGTGATTGTCGATGAACTGGCTCATACCAATATGGAAGGGAGCGCCAATGAGAAGAGGTGGCAGGACGTGATGGATATTCTTACAGCAGGAATCAATGTCATTAGCGCCGTCAATATTCAACATATCGAAAGCCTCAATGATGAGGTGCGTAATATCACAGGAGTAGAGGTCCGTGAACGTATACCCGATAGTGTCGTGGCACTAGCAGACGAGGTGGTCAATATAGACCTGACAGCCGAGGAATTGATTGATCGGCTAAAGGCAGGAAAAATTTATGACAAGAGCAAAGTTGACAGTGCTCTTGTCAATTTTTTTAAGAGTGATCATATTCTTCAATTGCGGGAGTTGGCGCTAAAAGAAGTCGCTTCTCAAGTACAACGAAAAGTCGAATCGGAGGTCGCTCCGC
>JBEBQJ010000016.1:0-44855 GCA_040395455.1 Sphingobacterium yanglingense
GAATCGAACCAATGACCTACTGATTACAAGTCAGTTGCTCTACCAGCTGAGCTAAGGAGGCTTTTATATATTTTTCTTTAAAATCTCTAAGAACATCTGTTACTTTGGAACAGCGAGTGCAAAAATCAAAATTTTATTTCAAACTTGCAAGAGATTTTTTAAAAAACTTTTTTCTTTTTTTCTTACTTAAAGAACGTCTTCAAAAGCGAAACAAACAACAGATGTTTCCGTTTTTGATGATGCAAAGATAGACACTGAAATGACTTATCAAAAACATTTCGACAAAAAAAATGCACCCAACCACTCATCACACTGATATGCAAGCAAATAATTTTCATTAAAAAAACACCGTATTTCACGAACACCTCCACACTCCCCTTCCTTCAACAGAAAAACAATCGCTTTGTACGAATTTATACACCCCATTTTTTTACAACGATCCGTCTACCCTGCCATGAAAGAACCTTGCCGCCACGACTTTTTCGGTAAGAGTTTCGTGAATTCAATCCATTTTTTCTAAGTTTGAGACTTTGAATTTTCACTGTTACATGAATCGATATAAATTAATACTTAGCCTCGTCTTACTAGGAACTACACTTACAGCAACTGCTCAAAAAGAAAACAACTTTGTCAAAAGAGTAATTAAAAAAGTATTCTCCTCAACAAGTGACAGTACCCGTGGCCCAAGTTTTATGTTATTGCCAGCATTTGCATATGCACAGGAAACAGGTTTGGAAATAGGAGTTGCAAGTGCATACAACTTCTATATGGACCGGACAGACTTGCAAAGTAAAACATCAAATGTCATGCTTATCGCAACCGTAACTACAGAAAAACAAAAAAAAATAAATATCACTTCCGATTTATGGACCAAAGGAAATGAGTACCATATCTTAACTGACATACGCCTACGTGACTGGCCATTCAACTTTTATGGTATTGGTAACGATACTTGGAAAGCGGATGAGGATTATATAGAACAAACACTATACCGTGTAAAACTAGATGTAGAAAAACGCGTTGCACCAAAATTATATGTTGGGGTCAATGCGAACTATGACAAGTTTAAATTCCAAGATGCAGAAACCGGAGGTATCTTCGACTCGCAAAATATCTATGGAAAAGATGGCGGACAATTTCTAGCTTTAGGAGTTTCAGCTCTATACGACACCCGCGATGTTACTACATTTACCACTAAAGGATTCTACGGAAGAGCAAAATATGCTTACGCACCAAACTTTTTTGGAAAGGACAATTACAAAGGAAGTCAGGTAGAAATCGATTTGCGTGGCTATTACCCCTTTTCTCCGAAAGTAAGCTTAGCGACCCAAGGACTTTACAGAGGAACATATGGGAAAAACATCCCATTTTATGCTATGAGAGACCTCGGTGGAGATATGAGCATGCGGGGGTACTATCTCGGACGTTACAAAGACAACAATTATATTACTGCACAAACCGAACTACGTTACCGCTTTCTACCTCGTTTTGGAGTCGCTGGTCTACTTGGAACGGGAAGTACGTTTTCAGAAGAACATAAACTTCGTCTTTTACCAAGCTATGGGGCAGGTATCCGCTATTTCTTTAGTATAGAGCACAGTAGTAGTATTCGACTAGATTACGCCTTTGGAGAAAAAAGGGCCGGAGAAAAGAGACAGTCCGGTTTCTACCTGAGTGTCAGCGAGGCATTTTAATACCGACAAGATTATCTCCAATACGGAAAACGCAATTTAAAAAGTTCTTTAGGCTGCTCTTTTCGATAGAACACTAAACCATAGTAAAACAAATCTATACAAACGATAAAACGGGAGTCTCGACAAATCGACTCCCACAAGAGTTTTCTACGGTTATCCCTATAAATATCTGGAATCACTAAATATCGGAACCGCTGTTGGAGAGTCACAAGTTGCTCCACATCCTCCATTCCATTTTCTATAATCAAAGCCTTATCATTGCCTATCTCCAAAGGAGAGGAAACATAATCTACCTCAAAGTAGGTGGCGATATCGAACAATAACAGCTGTTGCTTATTAGATACATGAGTACGCTTGGATTTTGCGTAAATCACTTCATCCGCCATTCTGTACACAAAAGGAGAATGCGTACCATGTCGGCTATTGGAAGAAAAAAAATGAAAAAACAGACGCCACAAATATTGCATCCCGCAAAATTAACACTTTCGGGCAAAAGAATAATGAAAACCAGAGCGGGTTTATGTCTTTTGTCTCCGCTCTACTGACAAACTGTTGTCAAAACTCGACTTAACTTTGCTTACATACATTTTAAACACATCATATTATGGAATTTTTACAAGCAGACTCGTTTGAACTTATAGGCATTTCGGTTTTAACCAGTAATGATCCAGGAAAAGCTGAGGTAGACATCCCTGCACTATGGGAACGCTTTTTTGCGGAGGACATTATAAACAAGATCCCAAACAGAACGGACAGCTCAATCTATTGTGTCTATACAGATTATGAAAGCGACCATACCCAGCCCTATCGTGTCTTATTAGCTTGTGCGGTATCCACAATCGACGAAATACCAGACGGTATGCTTGCCCACAGGATAAATAAGGGTAGATTTCATAAATTCACAGCTAAGGGTGACATGAAGGATAATATCATCTACAACAAATGGTTGGATATCTGGGAATCAGGCCTAGACAGAACGTTCCAGTCGGACTATGAATTATACGATGAGCGGAGTCAGGACCGCAGCAACGCTGAGGTCGACATTTTTATTGGCATAAAATAGTACAACACAAAAAACAAAACTTGGCCGGCACGCCCCAAAAGGTGTCGGCCACATAAGAACACGAGCAGACCTATCAGAAATTCAATGTAAATACACTTCCCTTTTCCTCCTCACTGTCCACTATGATGTTTCCGTTATGGACCAACATAATTTGCTTGCTTAAAGTGAGTCCTACCCCAGTACCGGTTTTCCGAGTGGTAAAGAATGGTGTAAAAATCTGTTCCTGTATATCAGCATTCATTCCTTTGCCATTGTCTGCAATCTGAATCTGTACCCGACCATCCTGCATCCTTCCAGATATACTAATATAAGGCTTCTCACAGTCTGAAACTGCCTCCATCGCATTCAGTAAGAGATTGATAACAACCTGCTCTATAAGATTCCTATCGGCCCTCACCAGTAAACGTCGATCTTTAATAATAATATCTACATCAATCCCCTTCTGTAGCATGGTTGGCTCCAGTAACTGATAGATATCTTCAAAAAGATCAATTAATAATACGTCGTTAAAGTCGGGCTGGTCCACCTTGTTGATCAATCTATAGCTCTTGGCAAACTGCAGCAAGCCCTCACTCCTCCTCTTTATGGTATAAATACCCACCCTTAGATCCTCAATATCATCATCATTATAACCACTTTCCAAACGTCCATGAAGTGTTTCCGCCAAAGAACTAATCGGTGCTATCGAATTCATGATCTCATGAGTCAATACCCGGAGAAGCTTTTGCCAGGCATTTGTTTCGGCTTCATCAATAGCTTCATTAATATTTTGGCATACCACGATTCGAAATACCCCTTCTTGTGTCTCGAACTCAGAACTATTCATTAGTAATTTAATCTTCCCTTGAACTGAATTCACGGTCTCCGTCTGTGGTTTCCCCATTTTCAACCCCAAGGTTTTGTCATATAAATCCTGATTTCTTTTGGTCAGTCCTTTGATATTCCCTAAATGAGGCGTATTGAATAGTTGTTTAAAAGCATCGTTGATCCAAATAACCTTTCCAGATTCAGCTTCATAGAAGATAATAGCTGAATCCAGCATATTAATAACCTTATTCAGGTATTGGTGTTGCAACTCTTTATCTATACTTATTTGCTTGTAGACCTGATTGATCGTATTGAAGGCCGAGAACAATTTACGCTCGGTTCTATTCTTATCCTTTGTAGCAAATCTTCTCGTAAAATCATTGTATCGAACCGCTTCTGCAAAGTCCTGCACATGATTCAATAACCTTCGCTCAAGACTAAAACATTGATAGGCTAATATAACTATAATCAAAAACGCTATTATAGCGTACCACCAATATCCCACTAGAGCAAGATAAGCCACACCTGTACCACACAATAGCAACAAGATGATTTTCAAGAAGAGGGAAAAACCCAATTTATCCATCTATCAGATATTATATTTCTCCATCCGCCTATATAAAGCAGCACGTGTCAGTCCCAAATCTTTAGCGGCTTTACTAATATTACCGTTATACCGTTCGATAGCTGATTGTATAGCCTTCCGTTCCAGTTCTTCTAAACTCTGATTTCCAAAGCCCTGATGTTCCATAGGAAACTCAACCGCCGAGACTTGTTCGATAGGCGAAAATAGAATATCCCGTTCTCCGATACTCAGCCCTTCGCTCATAATAATAGCCCTTTCAATACTATACTGTAATTCTCTGACATTTCCTGGGAAGTGGTAAGATTTCAACTTGGCTACCGCATCCCGTCCAAAACCTTCAATATTCTTATGGTATTTTGCATTGTAAAAACCTAGGAAGTGATTGGCCAAAAGAACGACATCGTCTCCACGCTCTCGTAATGGTGGAACTTGGATCTCTACCGTATTAATCCTATAGATAAGATCCTTTCGGAATCGACTTTCATCTGCCAGTGCTCGTAGAGAAACATTTGTCGCACTCAGCAAACGAATATCGACATCTATACCGATATGCGAACCTAGAGGAGTAACCTGACGATTCTGTAAGACACTAAGCAATTTGGCCTGTTGATGTAGCCCAATATTTCCAATCTCATCAAGGAATAGTGTCCCTTTGTCAGCCGCCTCAAAACGGCCTGCCCGATCCTCACGTGCATCTGTAAATGCGCCCTTTTTATATCCAAAAAGTTCACTTTCAAAAAGCGTCTCCGTGAGCGCACCGACATCAACCTTAATATAGGGAGCTTTACTCCGCAACGAACGTCTATGCAGGGCCCTCGCAATCAAGTCCTTTCCTGTACCATTCTCTCCCAGAATAAGGATATTAGCGTCCGTAGGTGCAACTTTATCTATTTTGTACTGCAAATCTTCCATCACGGCAGATTTCCCGACCAATTCATCTTCTTCGCGCATTGCTTGCACGCTTTTTTTCTTCCCCTTCTCTTTCGTCTCGTTGTAAGTCGACTCGAGCGTATTCAACAAATGTTCGTTAACCCAAGGCTTGACAATAAAATCTGAAGCACCCAATTTTAGCGAACGAACCGCTAGGTCGACTGCACCATAAGCTGTGATCATAATGACCCGAATATGTGGATAAGCCTCCTTTATCTTCCCCAACCAAAACAGCCCTTCATTTCCTGTATTGATTGCACTTTTAAAATTCATATCCAACAACACCAAATCTATCGTGTTTTTCGAGAGGATACTCAACAAATTTTCCGGATTACGCTCAACAATCACCTCATTGACCAGCGGACGCAAGAGTATCCTTACCGCAGTCAACAAATCTTGATCATCATCTACAACTAGTACACGTGCTTTTTTCATCAAAACTAAATTAGTTATAAATTTATTGTTCCTGTATAATAGTCATTGATATATTTCTGCAACATAAGTTCGTACCTTTTGATCAATAGCTGAGCTTGGGCATTATCTAACTTTGTTTTTGCTGTAAGGAAGACCACAGAATTACTATTTCCTACATCAAAATGAACCTGCGCTATTCGAAACGATTCTTTATAACTTTTCTCTTGTTCTCGAAGGTTAGCAACATTTACCTGCAACGCTTCTAAATCAAAAACCGTATTAGCAGTCTCCTCCCGCAATTTATTTTTTGCTATCTCCCTATCCCAAATCACTTCCTGAAGATTCAGCTTTGCTAGTTTAACCTGATTCCTTGTCCGGAACTGATTAAAAACCGGAATACTAAGACCTAATGAAACGCCCTTTGACAGGTAATTGTTCAGCTGTCTACCATAGCTGCTCGGGTTGGTACTCGAATACCGTGACCAAAGCCCCGCTCCTAATGACAGGGATGGAAAATAAGCTGCCCGCTCCACCTTCACCCCTTCTTCTGCCTCCTTAATACGCCAATCATAGGCTTTAAATTCCGGCAAAACGTCCAATGCATTTTTAAAAAGCTCCGCTCCCGTTTGTGTTCTTACCTCGAGCGACAAAGCCAAAGGCTCGATATCACCTAAACTATCTATCGATAGATTTAGAAGAGAAGCCAACTGCAATCTATTTTTATTTAATAATTGCACGCTTGCTTCTAGATTATTCTTATCTACATATAGCTGCCCCTGCAGATCATAGTAATCTCCTGGACTTACCGCCCCCTCTTTATGCAGAATCTCCGTACGATGGACATTTTCTTCCGTCACGGCCAATTGTCTTTTGGTCTGTTCCAGCATATCTTTCGCCGTCAAAACTAGGATATAGGCCGTCAGCACATCCAATTTCAGTTCATTCTTCGCATGATCAAATTCTAATAGCCCTGCTTCTTTGGCATTAGCCTGCTTACGAATATGATGTAACGTCTGGAATCCATTAAATATAGGCACGTTCAAATTAAGGGCCTGATTACCCGAAAAATAACTCTCTTCGACAAACTGATTCGTCGTTGGGTTTACACTCCGTCCCTCATTATAAGCATGCCCCAAGTCTGCCTTTAGAGAAGGTAGCCTATTGTTTTTCGCCTGTTTAAGTGCTATATTATTTCTTGCTAGATTCAATTCGGATCGCTGCAATGTAGGATTATTATCCAGAGCCAGTGCAATGCAATCCACAAGGGACAAACGCTTTGTCTGCCCTTGCGCCTGCATCAAACAACTAGTAAATAATAACAAAATAAAAATTCTAAAAATCGTCTTCATTATTAAATGATCAATTATTAGATCGACTTATCCACAGCACGTGCCAAAAACATAAACAACTATAAAACAACATCATACAAAAGAGACAGTATACAGGGTGTCCATTGATGGACAAACAGTGTCCGAATACGGACACCCTAAAACCGCAAAACACAATAAACAACTGTAAAACAGCGAATTAAAAAAATGGCACAAGATTGTAGGTGATTCTGAACGAAAGGCTATTTGCACACCTTTTTTGAATTTCTAATTTTTAGTTTTTGAATGGACAGACCGATACAACAAAAGAAATGGAATACAAAACGTATTCTCACCCTGACAGGAACAATAACTATTGTCGCATTGATTGGCGGAAGCTATTATTTCAGTAGTGGCAATAGCCGTCTCAATGTCGATACGGACCGCATCACTATCGTAGAGGTCAAAGAAGGTGTTTTCCAGGAATTCATACCTATCAATGGGACAGTACTCCCTATAAGCAGCATATATCTTGATGCTTCCGTAGGTGGCCGCGTCGAAGAGAAATATGTAGAAGATGGAGCTATCCTTAAAAAAGGTGACCCTATCATGAAACTGTCCAATACTGATCAAGAACTAGGCCTCGTGCAACAGGAGACACAGGTTCTCAACCTCCTTACGCAAGCCCAGATTGCCCGAACCAGTGCCGAACAGGTATCTATCAATAACCGCAATCAAATGGCAGATGTCGAACAGGCATTACGGGAATCGGCACGTGTATATAACCTCAACAAGAAACTCTTTGCAGAAAAAGCAATTGGATCCCAAGAATTTGAAAAGTCAAAGAATGACTATAATTATCAGAAAGAACGGGTTGTGTTGACCAAGCAGATATTACGTCAGGACTCTATTTCTAGTAGACAAAAGATCAAACAAGACCAAGAAACCTTCCAACGTACACAAAGCGCCTTAGAGCTTATGCGCCGCAAAGTGGGAGATTTGATCCTTAGAGCTCCTGTAGACGGACAGCTCACCTCATTTGATGCAGAGATTGGTCAGAATAAAAACGCGGGCGAACGCCTTGGACAAATCGACGTGCTCACTGGCTTTAAAGTTCGTGCCGAAATCGACGAGCATTACATCAACCGTATTTTTACTGATCAGGTAGGAGAATTCAGCTTGAATGGAATACCTTATCAATTAAAAATCAAAAAGGTATATACACAGGTCACCAACGGTAGGTTCCAAGTAGACATGGAATTCGTAGGGCAGGCTCCCACAACAGTACGAAGAGGACAGACCTTACAAATACGACTTTCATTAAGCGACGAAACGAAAGCATTATTACTTGCCAAAGGTGGCTTTTATCAACAAACCGGAGGCAACTGGGTTTTCAAATTAGACAAAACAGGGACGACCGCTTATCGTATAGACGTACAATTGGGCAGACAAAACCCCGAGTTTTACGAAGTAATCAGTGGACTGAAGCCTGGTGACAAAGTGATTGTCTCTAGCTATGAGACCTATGATAAGATACAAGAGCTAAATATTAAGTAGTATTGAGATATGAGATACAAGATGTGAGACACATTGACTATAACCTTCATAACTATATAACTATATAACTATATAACTATATAACTATATAACTATATAACCTGATAACAACATAAAATGATAAAAATAACGAACCTACAAAAGTATTATCGCACCGAAGAAGTCGAAACAGTTGCATTGAACAATGTAAATATCCACGTCAAAGAAGGCGAATTTGTCGCTGTCATGGGGCCTTCAGGTTGTGGTAAGTCTACATTATTGAATATAGTAGGGCTTCTCGACGATTTAGATGAAGGCAGTTATCTGTTCAATGGCACCGAGGTTGCCAAATTCAAGGAGAGCAACCGCTCCAATCTTCGAAAACACAACATCGGTTTTGTATTCCAAAGCTTTAATCTCATTGACGAACTTACTGTTTTCGAAAACGTAGAGCTTCCCCTCGTATATACAAACGTACCTGCTGCCGAGCGCAAACGGCGTGTAGAAGAAGTATTGGAGAAAGTACAGATTATGCACCGGCGCAATCACTTTCCACAACAACTATCCGGAGGACAGCAGCAGCGGGTTGCTGTAGCCCGAGCAGTAGTGAACAATCCGAAGTTAATCCTTGCCGATGAGCCCACTGGTAATCTAGATTCGAGCAACGGCAACGAAGTCATGCAGCTGCTTACCGAACTGAACGAAGCCGGTACTACTATCGTAATGGTGACACACTCCGAGCATGATGCCAAATTTGCAGATCGGGTGATACGTATGCTAGATGGCCAGGTTATCATGGAGACCGCAACAACATAACCGTCTTTTCAACTCCTAAGTTATGCTAAGAAACTATATCAAAATCGCATGGAGAAACCTTTGGAAAAACAAAAGGTATTCCTTTATCAATATATTAGGGTTAGCCTTGGGCATGGCTATATCGTTGATTATCGCCCTTTGGATTAATTCTGAGATAAAATATGACCGATTCTACTCCAAAACAGACCGTCTATACCAAGTGTATACGAGAGATGTATTCGAAGGCAGCCCACACACCTGGGGCGGAACCCCACACATCCTTGGTCCTATTTTACAACAGGAACATCCGGAAATAGAAGAAGTCGTACGTATATGGAATATTGACCATCGTCTCCATCATGATGCCGAGCCAAGCCTCAGTGCTTCGGGAATAGCTGCGGATCCCGCCTTTTTAAAACTATTTGATTTCAAAGCTATCTCCGGTAATACCATGACGAGCTTATCCCATCCCGATGCAATAGTACTAACGGCATCCATGGCTAAAAAGCTATTCGGTAAAACAGATGTAATTGGTCGCAGAGTGGAGATGGACACGACCGTTTCCCTGACTATCGAAGCAGTGATTGAGGACATACCACGTAACTCCAAGTTCTATGGAAACGATTTTATCTGCTCCTTGAATTATCTCGCAAAAAGAGGAAAAACCTTTTCCGATTCTTGGACAGCCTACAACCATGAAACCTATGCACTTCTAACAGATGGAGCATCACTTGCCTCGATCAATAACAACATAGAAAACCTCGTTTCCAAACATACCAATGGCACCGCAAAAGCGACCATATACCTACACCCTGCCCATCGCTGGCACTTGTATAACAAGTCAGTTAATGGACAGATGGTAGCCGGCAATATCACCAGCCTACAACTGTTTGGGCTAATCGGTATATTCATTCTTTTGATTGCTTGTATCAATTTTATTAACCTAAGTACCGCAGGTGCAGAAAGACGGGCCAAAGAAATCGGTGTACGTAAGGTTGTCGGTGCACCGAAAAAATCACTTGTTCAACAGTTTTTATTAGAATCTTTCATATTAACCTTTTTGGCCGCGATCTTAGCATTATTGATTATTTTCTTGGCTCTTCCGTTTTTCAATAACCTAATACGTGGAGATCTTTCAATTGGTGACTCTCCGATATTTTTCTGGTCCATATTTCTTATCATTATCTTCTCCTGTACCCTATGTGCTGGATTATATCCCGCCTTTGTGTTAGCGGCCTTTGATCCCATAAAAACCCTAAAAGGCAACTACTTGATGTTAAACTCAGGTCTACACCCCAGAAAGATTCTTGTCACGCTACAGTTTACCATATCAATCGGTCTAGGGATATGTACTTTTATTATCGGGCAGCAGATCCGTTTTGGAGAAGACCGAAATGCGGGATACGATCGAAATAACCTTGTTTACTTACCATTAGAAGGCAACCTAGGCAAACACTACGAGGCATTGAGAAATGAGCTATTCCAGCAGGGGGTCGCCACCAACATTAGCAAGACATGGGGTCGTATCAGTCGTAATGGCAGTAACAGTTGGGGATATTCCTGGCCAAATGCTAAACCAGAGGACTACGATGTCGTATTCAACAATATGGCTACAGACTGTGATTTCACCCAAACAATGGGGATTAAACTGCTACAGGGACGAGATATTGACATCTACAAACACGCTTCAGACTCCAATGCCATTTTGCTGAATAAAACAGCTGTTGCCAGAATGCAATTAACGAATCCCTTAGGCACACAAGTAACTGTAGCGCAAGGCACAGAATATCAGCAAGACTATACCGTTGTCGGCGTCATCGAAGATTTTGTATGGCACTCGCCCTATCAGAACATTGAGCCTATGATAGTCAAGGGCCCTTCAACTTGGTCGGATTACATCCACATTAGATTAAACAGTGCAAAAAGCGTACTGACAAACGTAGAAGCGATTCAATCCTTAATAAAAAAATACAATCCCGACTATCCTATCGACATTCGCTTTACGGATGATGATTATGCTTTAAAATTTGCTACTCAAAAACGTACCGCAGCGCTAACAGGGCTTTTCTCAGGCCTGGCCATCTTTATAGCCTGTTTGGGGCTATTAGGGCTAGTATCTTTCGCAACCATCCAGAAACAGAAAGAAATCGGCATACGCAAGGTCCTTGGTGCAACAGTGTCAAGTATAATCACCATGCTATCACGCG
Organism: Sphingobacterium yanglingense; assembly: GCA_040395455.1. Taxonomy (GTDB): domain Bacteria; phylum Bacteroidota; class Bacteroidia; order Sphingobacteriales; family Sphingobacteriaceae; genus Sphingobacterium; species Sphingobacterium yanglingense_A. The sequence continues at coordinate 11,340 of JBEBQJ010000016.1, forward strand.
ATTTTGTAAAATTAGTCCTTATTGCCCTACTCATAGCCTCCCCTATCACTTGGTGGATTATGGATCAGTGGCTATCCGACTATGTATACCGTATCCATATACAATGGTGGGTATTTGCTTTAGCAGGAATATTTGCCATAGTAATAGCGTTATTAACGGTCAGCACATTAGCCTTTAGAGCGGCAATGCTCAATCCAGTTAAGAGCCTTAGAGATGAGTAAAAAATATTTTAAACTATAACGTTAAAGACAATGCTGAAAAACCATCTGATAACCGCTTGGCGGAATATTACTAAAAGGAAGTCGCTAACACTGATAAATACGTTAGGGCTGTACGCTGCTTTTGTCTTTGTGCTACTTATAGGAGCTTACATATGGCAGGTATTTCAAGTCAATTCAAATCTAAGGCACAAGGAAAGACAGTATACTCTACAAAGTAACTACAAGGAAGCGGGCATGGGGATGGAACTCACCACCATCGGAGCTCTTCCAAAATCCCTTAAAGAAGAATACCCGGATTTAGTGGCCAACTATTACCGTATAGATGGACTGACCTGTATCGTATCACAAGGAGACGTCATACATGAAGAAGCAGCCTCCCTAGGAGACCCCACGTTATTAGATATGTATGGTTTCGAATTATATGAAGGGGATACCAAGACTGCCTTACTGTCCCCTTCTTCTATAGTCATCACCGAAGCTACCGCTATACGTTATTTTGGGAACAAAGATGCTATTGGCAAAATCCTCCAAATAAAAAACTTCAATGGAGATAGTCGCCCATTTACAGTGACTGGCGTAATGAAACCCACCGTACAAAACTCGGTTATGGAACTAATGCCGGCTATGCGGGCGACGATTTTCTTACCACTGAGTAGTCAATCTTATTTTGGCCGGGATATGGATAATTGGGACAACCTTTGGATTGCAGGCTTTATTGAGCTCCAGGAGGGCGTCACCCCTTCACAGCTACAGCAGCCCATCAAAGATTTACTGAGCCGCCACGCCGATCCAAAGGTAGCTGCGAATCTAATCCCAAATATTAAACCGCTAGACAGTTATTATCTAGAAGATAATAATGGTGCCGTAAAGCAGATGGTCATCATTCTAACAGCAACCGCATGCTTTTTGATGCTAAGGGCAATAATCAATTTCATCAACTTTACCATCGGGCAGAGTTTATCTCGGTTAAAAGAAATGGGCATTCGCAAAGTGATGGGAAGTAGTAGTCGATTACTAGCCTTACAGCTATTGATCGAATATGTAATCATCGTCACCGTAGCAGGCATACTCGCAATTTCCAGTTATCCGCTATTCAAACCGCTATTCGACTCTTTACTGGACAGTTCGCTTCCCCGATTGATGGCATTACCTATCCCCTTTTTCTTTTACTTTGCGATCGTAGTTTTACTCATTGGTCTATTGTCCGGAAGCTATCCAGCATACAAACTGGCCAAGAATGACCCTATGTATGCTGTTAAAAATCAGCTGACAAATACAGATTCTAAAAAATCCTTGAGACATGTTCTTTTATTTGTACAGTTTGCCGTCGCCATCTTTGTCTTTATCTGTTCACTTATTGTCAGCAAACAAGCCCAAACCTTTATCTCAGAAAAATTAGGCTACAATAAAGAACGTCTTCTTACGGTACAGGTTCCAAGAGACTGGTCGGATGCTGGTCTTAACCGCATAGAATCAGTTCGCGAACAGTTGAGCAAACTTCCTCAAATCGAGGCGGTGAGTCTGTCCTACGGTGTACCAGGAGCGTTTGGTAATGGTGTACAGCAGATCAGAAAAAAGGGAGCTTCATCTACAACAGATGCACTCTTCATCACTGCAGACGAGCATTTTGCAGACACCTACCAAATACCCGTAATAGCAGGACAATTTTCAAATTTAAACGGCAACAACCAAGACAATAATATCAAAGTTGTTATCAATCAAAAGGCAGCTGCCAACCTAGGCTATACAACCCCTGAGGAGGCTATAGGTCAGTCGATAACCATGTCTAATGATAGACTCACTACAACGGTTGCAGCTGTCACAGATGACTTTTATGCCAATACCATGCACAGCCAATCACCTGCTGTTGTTTGGTTTCCCGTGAAAGCCAGTCCACAATACCGCTATCTTTCAATTCGACTTAAGAACGGCGAAATGGCAGACAAAATAAAAACTCTGGAAAAAGAATGGAAGCACCTCCTACCGGATGCTCCATTTGAATTCGAATTTTTGGACACAGCTATAGCCCGAATGTATAAAACCGAACTTCAGTTGAAAAGAGCATCCCAAACCGCAACAGTGATTTCTATTCTCATTGTAGTATTGGGCATTATAGGTCTGACCTCTCTCTCAGTCAATAGCCGCCTGAAAGAAATCGGTATTCGCAAAGTATTAGGAGCATCCCAAAGAGGGCTAGTTTTATTATTTGGCAGAGATTTCTACCGGACATTCCTAGCCTCTCTACTCGTCAGTATCCCACTCGTATATGTAGTAATGAATCACTGGCTCCAAAGATTTGTAGTGCAAACCTCCATAGACCTTGTTTCTATTCTCCTTCCTACAGTTTTTCTCGCTGTTATGGTTACTATCCTGATTACTGCTATTATCTTTTGGTCGACCCGCAATAATATCAGCAATAGTCTAAGGGATGAATGAGGTTAAAATAAGCCGTAGGTTGCAAGATTAAATAGTTGCGGGCAATCCTCAGGAAAAGATTGGTTTATAATTGGTTATTCCTATGGCTTATAATATAGTTGTATAACTATTTCGTCTCTATATACACGAAACCATTAAAATTCATTTTCGTAGATTTTCTTTTAGCTAAATGAAAATATTCCTTGTCTGATAAATAACTTTCCAAAATTGCCATTAACTTCTTCGGTTCTACTCCACTTTCCAACTTCCTTTGACAGGCATACCTGATATCATAGGCGGTCCTTTCTTCCTGAAAAAAACTCTCCTTGAATAGTTCATGAACGACATTCTTCAATTTTTCTATTTCAGCTGCAGTGGAAGTATAAACCCGCTCTAATGTATGATTGTTATCAATAAGTATAAAAAGCGGCTTAACCACTACATTATTAAGATCTACTTGTCGCAATTCATAAATAACATGATCTTTATAAGTAGAAACAACCATTTCATACCTATTTTCTTTATTATCTGTATCCATAAAAACGGGATAAGCACAACCTGCATTCTCAAAATCTAAAGCCAATGAAAAAACGTATAAATCCAACGCTAAGACTTTTTTGAGTTTGAATGTCTCTATTTTATCAATATAGTCCAGAGGCTTGCCCATTAAAAAAGACACCTCTTCACCAGAAAAATGCTTAGAGATTCTTAAAACCATCATGCGATAAATAATCAAAATTTCAATCTCAGTACATTTAATAATGTACGTTTTTACACTTAGCTCATCATTCTTCTTTTTCATAATTCAAAGTTTACATTTGTATAGTTTATCAATACAAAAGAAAAGAAAAACAATCAATATTCAAAACATTTGTTATAATAATAACTACATTTTATAATTTTATCTATACATACTAATAGATAAACGCAAAATAACATGACTAAACTTGGTGAGTACTTAGCAAAAAAATCGGTAAATAAATCTATGATAGCCCGTAAAACAGGACTCAGTAAAGCAAGAATAAACGAGCTTACTATGACGGATACCTCCAAACTACGTCTAGATGAGATGTATCTGATTGCCCTAGCTATCGATACCAATCCTTGCGATATGATGAACACACTTTGTGAGGGTCTGATTCTACAAGAGGAGAAATAAGCTTCTTTTCAGATATTAAATCTGACCAAAGTCAGAACATAGAGCTCTCTAAAAGCCCCTTTATCATTATGCTTCTGCGCTCAGGTTAATTTAAAACCGTTCATTTTACCTCGTAATGCCCACTGATCGGAAAAGTTTTTAGCTTTCTCCAGTCAAGAATGCATTCACTAAAACGTTCGCTCCGAATCAAGTTGGAACGAACATTTAGTTGTTTCCACAAGTATTATTTTATCTACACACTTACCTACTACTCAGAGGTAGTTGAATTTGATTAGGAGTGTATTTCCCAACGTTTTTATCTCCTTGATGACAGGTTCCGAACAGCCTTATTATTGGTTATATAGTTATAGTGATATTATTGAGTTATAATAGAGGGTTTGTAGAGGGTTCATAGAGGTAAAACACTATAAATCCTCTGTAACCTCTCTCTTAAGATAGGCTATATCCTCCTTTACTATTTAAGCAAGATAGAACATGATAATAACCGGTCCCCTTACTGTCACCTTTTGGAGATTTGAGACATGTCGTTCAGACTGTTTAAAGACCAAAGAAAAAAAATAGTTGCATATGTGATAACTGTTCAGCGCTATCCCTGAGCACATTATTGTCCAGAAATGTACAACCACTGTCCGATATCGAACAGCAAGCAAAAACAAATAACAAACAAAACAACTATCAATCAGCGCTTTATGTAAAATGGTTCAGAAATTGAATCAATTATAGTGTACAGTATTGAAAAGAACTTCAGTGTACATTAAATTTATACAAATATCAGCGTCACGATGAAAAATGCTTTATTCAGTACATGGAGAAATATTCGAAAGCGAAAACTACAGACCTTCATACAGATAGGTAGTTTAACACTTGCCTTTGCTATCGGAATAATCCTTTTCCTGTCGGCAAGCTTCGAATTATCTTTTGATCATTTCCATAACCATATTGACCGTATCGGTGCTCTTTACTTTCAATCCCAAGAAGGCGACAAAAATCATGCGGCCAGTACCATGCCCGTCCCCTTAGCATCGACCTTAAAAGAAGAACTCCCTTATATCGAAAAAGCGACACGCTGGGGTAATGGAGGATTAGTTCTGAAAACAGACCAAAAAGAAATCAATATAGGAACACGCTATGTCGATCCGGACTTCTTTTCCATATTTAATTTCGAATTTAAGATAGGGAATAATCATGCGCTAGATGACCTTGATAATATCGTCCTTACACAATCTACTGCAGAGAATCTTTTCGGAAGTACGGATAAAAGCATTATAGGTCGACAGATTGAGGTCAATATCAATGGCCAATGGCAGAACATGCAGATTTCTGCTATCTTAGAAGATCCTCCTCGAAATTCCAGTTTGTCATTCAAATCCTTGCTAAGATTTGAAAAATTTCCAAATACGTTTGATAAAAACAGTTGGTCTAACAAAAACCATGATGTATTTGTACTTAGTCAAACACCAAGTATCGATGCCCAGTCGTTCGCTGTTGCTGCGAGATCCTTTACGACCAAATACTTTGCTGACGATATAGCAAAGCTAAAACGCGACGGGACAAGCCCCAACAATGATGGCAGTTATCTTGCACTTTCCTTAATTCCTTTCAAAAACTATCATCTCAATGATCTGTCGATCGGAAATCCCAATAGCCCCTTACTTCCGAAACTACTGCTGGGATTAGCACTGTTGATCCTTATTATATCCGTCAGCAATTTTATCAATATACAATTGGTCAGCTCCGTTTCCCGCAGTCAAGAAGTTGCCATTAGAAAGACCTTGGGAGGTAGCATATTCCAGATTAGCGTTCAGCTGTGGTTAGAGACCCTAATCTGTTGCTTATTATCGCTTGGTCTTGGTTTATTGTTAGCTTGGTCTTTGATCCCTTTTTATAACAGCAATACCCATTATCGATTGGCAATCATCGATCTATTTACCTGGCAGCATGTGCTTATAACCCTATTTTCTTTTTTGACAATCAGTATAGTTGCAGGTGGTTACCCAGCCTTACGTGTTGCAAGGGAAAGTATCTTATCCTTAGTAAAAGGCAGCTCGGGCATACGTAACCATTGGAATATCCAACGCATATTACCACTGATTCAGTTTACGATAGCCATCGTCTTAGTCGTATGCAGTGTCGTTGTCGTCTTACAGATCAATCATATGAAACATCTTCCCTTGGGTTTCGAGAAACAGGAAGTCATCAGTATTCCCATCGGCCCAAAACTGGATGGCAGTCAGGCTTTAAATAGAATGCGACAAGCTTCACGGGATAATCCATTTATTATGAGCGTGACGGGATCAGACATTAATTTAGGATTAGGTCGTGATGGTAGCCAGTCTACTTCCCAATTGGGATTTGATTATCAAGGCAAGGGGTATAACACCAATTGGCAACGTGTAGATCTTGATTATTTCAGCACCTTACAGATACCATTGGTCGCTGGCCGTGCCTTCTCAGCGGATCGACCGACAGACTCTACAGCGCTGGTCATTAATGAGCAGATGGCAGCACAGCTTGGAGGAATAGAACAGGTATTAAATAAGCCTTTACCCTTATTTGATAAACAGATGACAGTAATCGGTGTTGCAAGAGATTACAATTTCAAAGACCTGAAACAAAGAATCGAACCTCTATCTTTATTCATGGATCCAGATCTGGGATTTAACATCAAATATATACTGGTACGTATAAAATCAGGTAACCTAGTCCAGTCCCTGCAGGAAGTCGAAGGTCTCTGGAAAAGCATCGATAAAGACTATAAAAACAATGCGTCCTATCTTGATGAGAATACAGACCGGATGTATGAGCAGGAGCAACAGATGATGAAGATAATAAGTGTAGGAGGAGTTATTGCTGTTATTATTGCCTGTATGGGACTCTTCGCTGCGGCATTGGTTGCTATTAGTACACGTGTAAAGGAAATCGGGATCCGCAAGGTACTAGGTAGTTCAATATGGAAACTGGTGATCTTATTGTCGAAAGACTTTCTACAGATTGTCCTAATCGCACTGCTGATCGGTCTGCCCATAGCTTGGTATTTTTCCCAAGAGTGGCTCAACAGCTTCTCTTACCGTTTTAATTTTCACTTTGGAATCTTGTTTTTATGTGCACTCATCGTACTAGCCTTGGCGGCTATTACAATAGGGATGCATACCGTAAAAGCGGCCAGTACGAATCCTGTAAACTCGCTTAGAGATGAATGACCGAGACAAAACAGCTGTTTAAGGCAAAAAATACTAAATACTAAATACTAAATACTAAATACTAAATACTAAATACTAAATACTAAAAATGATCAAGCTAGAAAATATATTCAAATGGTATCAAGTTGGTGGCGCTCGTTCTTTCGTGTTAAAAGACATTAACCTACATATAGAGCAGGGGGACTTTGTGTCGATAATGGGGCCGTCTGGTTCGGGTAAATCAACATTACTTAATGTTATTGGCCTACTTGATGAACCTAATGAAGGTAAATACTACTTCATGGGTAAAGACGTCCTTGCCCTTAAGGCAAAAAAAAGAGCTGCTCTATTCCAATCTCATATGGGATATGTTTTTCAATCCTATCATCTTATTGACGAGCTTACCGTTTATGAAAACATAGAGACGCCCCTTATCTATAAAAATCTATCCAGCAAAGAGCGTAGGGCAATTGTTGCTGATATGCTAGACCGCTTCGGTATTGTGGGCAAAAAAGACCTATTTCCTTCTCAGCTCTCCGGTGGACAGCAGCAGGTCGTAGGTATTGCCAGAGCACTTGCAGGTTCGCCCATGCTTCTGCTTGCAGATGAACCGACCGGTAATCTCAATTCCAAGCAGGGCGAGGATATCATGTCTCTATTTAAACAACTCAATGAAGATGGTGTTACCATTATACAAGTGACACATTCGGAGAAAAATGCCGAATATGGTCGACGTACAATCAATATGCTAGATGGTCAGCTAAAAGACATATAACAACAGAAATATTGTACAAGCGCTTTATTTTTCGTAAATTGGTATATGAAGGAAGCGGAATTGAAAGCACTTATTTCATTGTTGGATGATCCCGACGTGGAGATTTTCAATCAGGTCGAGCAGCAATTGATTATCTATGGACCTGAAGTTGTTCCCCAACTCGAGGCGAGTTGGGAATCTTCGTTTGACCCTTTGTCCCAAACCCGCATTGAAAACATCATCCATAAAATTCAATTTGAACAGGTTCAAAATGAATTACAATTATGGGCACTAAAAAACAATGAAGATCTTTTGGAAGGACTCTTAATAGTCAATCGCTACCAATACCCCAATCTCGACGAAAATGTTGTTCAATATCAATTAGCTGAACTACGACGAAACGCTTGGTTTCAGCTGATGTATGATATGAGCCCATTAGAAAAAGTCAAACTCCTGAACAATATCATTTTCAGAGAATTTGGCCTTTCAGGAAATACCACAAATTATCATGACCCTCAGAACTCATTTTTACATAAAGTACTGGAAACAAAAAAAGGAAATCCAATTTCCCTCGCTTGTATCTATAGCATTGTGGCACAAAAACTAGATATTCCCATATACGGCATCAACCTGCCAAAACACTTTGTAGTTGCCTATATCGAAGAAGAACATGAAAGTCCTTTATTTTACATAAACGTATTCAATCGGGGCCAGGTCATGAAGCATGATGATATTTACTCTTTTCTGAAGCAACTCAACCTCCCGCCAAAAGAAGAGTACACACTGCCCTGCTCTAATATCGCTATTATCAAGCGCGTACTTCGCAACTTGACAACAGCCTATGATAATCTTGGGAACATGCAAAAAAAGGAAGAAATAGCTTCCTTACTTCAGTTATTGCGTGATTTTGACTAGCGGGAGTCCAAGGATACCGACTGGGGAGCCCTATTATCAAAGCTCAAGTCATCTTTGGGCGCTACATTTCCATCAGAGTTTATTAAAAACCGAAATACACGTTTAGCTCCTGGATCGGCCACGAAGAAATATTTACCATCCGCCTTTCCATCTATAGCTACATCTGTTGGCTCCTGCAATCTTGTGAGAGATCCTTCTACAATACGCGTAGGCGTTATGTCTTGGTCACTCTTATATTTCGAAAAACCTTCGAAAATCAAAATCCTTCCAACTTTTGAAGTTGCCCCTGTTGGCGTATCAAAATCCGTCACCAAGAGAATATCTGCTGATTTAGAATAGCTTATTCCTCTTATATTTTTTGCTACCGGTATTTTCAACACGTAGTTCGCCACTTCTTTCATCGTAGAATCTCCATTCTGCAACAACTTATTGATAAACTCTTTGTAAACCACGATTGCACCGTCGTTTTCTTCTGCTTTTGAGATTACAACGTCTTGCCCAATTGCGATAACACCCCAAGGATTATGATTCAACTTCATTCTATAGCGAGGCTTAGAAAAACTCCCCGTATTACTTGGTCGCTCAACAGCAAACAAGGTATAATTAGGAACAGGAGGTTGATCGGGAGGAGTTCCTTTTGTTGTATCGGAGGCATTCGCAAACAATAAGTAATCACCAGAAATTTTACCATCATTTACAACCGTATAATACAGCCCTCTCACGTTATCGTAAATTCGATTGTTTAAACTGCTTCTACCATTACTCAAGCTTCCATTTTTACTGACTTTTATAGTATGTACCGCTGTATCAAGATCTGATTTAGGGTTCATGCTGCCTTGAAAAACAACGTCGCCAAAAGGACTATAATGAATCATCCTTCCACCTTTCGCGGCAGATGCAAGGGGAAAATAATCCCTTCTATCGGGCAGCACTTCTTGATCTACATCATCTACAGCCCACACATTGAAAATAGCAGCAGCAGCAGAACCCGCCGCATAGTCAGAGGTAGACACGTACAGCCTAGAAATAGGCTTACGCTCACGCACAGGCTCATTGTCATCCCGATTACACCCCGACATGGAGATAAGTACACATCCCACGACTAAACTAAAGAGATAATTCTTCATACTATATCTTGATTCTTATATGCAAACTTATATAAAATGCTTTGTATTCATGCACACCTTACAGAAAATTCACACTTAATAACATAGCTAACGAATAAAGAGCACAAAGTGCCACAATACAATTAAAACTTTCTAATGTAGAGAGTTTTCCGTAAAATTGCACTTCAGAAGGAAATTACAATGGATGGTAACAACAAATTGATAAGGGAAAAGATAGCTTTACCTAAAGATGGTAAAAAGCTCTTATTGCACTCTTGCTGTGCCCCTTGTGCGGGGGAAGTGATGGAAGCTTTGATTTATTCGGATATCGACTTTACAATTTACTTCTATAACCCCAATATCCACCCTAGGAATGAATACGACATCCGCAAAGAGGAAAATATACGTTTTGCTGAAAAGCACAACATTCCCTTTATAGATGCCGATTATGATGTAGATCACTGGTTTGAGCTCGCCAAAGGCATGGAACACGAACCTGAAAAGGGTATACGATGTACCATGTGCTTTGATATGCGTTTTGAAAAAACCGCAGAGTATGCTGCCGCCCATGGCTTCGATGTCATATCCAGCTCCCTAGGTATCTCCCGTTGGAAGAACATGGAACAGATCAATGACTGTGGTGTACGTGCTGCATCTAGGCATCCCGACATGGAATATTGGACTTTCAACTGGCGAAAAAAAGGAGGTTCTGCCCGTATGTTAGAGATTAGCAAAAGAGAAAGATTCTATATGCAAGAATATTGCGGATGCGCCTATTCCCTTAGAGACACCAATAAATGGCGTATGGCCAATGGTCGCCAGAAAATAGAATTAGGCACTAAATATTACGGTGACGAGGAATAAAAATTATTTTGACAAAATAATTGCATCCTTGATTTTAAAACATTAATTTTGCAGGCTCAAATACAGGATTGTGAAGTATCTAAAACAATATAGAATACCTTTTTCAGGACTTGCTGCGGGGATACATGATTTTGAGTTTGAGATTGACGACAAGTTCTTTGACTGCTTTGAGCATTCATTAGTAAAAAAAGGAAAGCTTCTTGCAAAGGTTTCATTACAGAAGCAAGAGACCATGTTGATAGTCAATTTTGACATCAGTGGAAAGATTTTACTAACTTGCGATGTATGTTTGACGGAGTTCGATGCTCCGCTGCATTTTACAGAGCGTGTGATTGTCAAGTTTATTGATGAAGAGTGGACAAACGACACTGAAGAGGTCATCGTCTTAAACAAGGCAGATCATGAATTAGACATTGCCAATCTACTGTATGAGTATATCAACGTACAGGTCCCATACTACGCTAAATGTAGCGAACAAGGGGAAAATATATCTTGCGACCCAGAAATGCTAGCAAAGATCAGTGGTACGGTAGATACAGAAGAAGAGTCAATAACAGAGAGTGAGCATATAGACCCACGTTGGGCAGCATTAAAGAATATTAAAAACAATTAAAAAAACATAATACGAGATGGCACATCCAAAACGTAAGACTTCGAAATCGAGAAGAGACAAAAGAAGAACACATTATAAGGCTGAAAGACCTACATTGACAGTATGTAAAGAAACTGGCGCTGTACACGTACCACACAAAGCGTATGAAGTAGATGGCAATTTATATTACAACGGTAAATTGATTATCGAGAACACAGCCGCTGTCTAAAAAATATCTTTTGAAAAACATCCCAAAAAAGCTTAATTATTTAACATTTTGCTTTAACTTGGGATGTTTTTTGCGTATTATTGATTTAGAAAAATAATAACGGATGAAGATCGGATTAGACGTCTTAGGAGGAGATTATGCTCCAAATTCCACAATACTTGGTGCCATAGAGGCCCAAAAAGTTCTTAAAAGTGATCAACGTATTGTGTTGATCGGAAATGAAGAAGACAGCAAAAATCGAATAATAGAAGCAGGTGTAGACCCTTCATTATTTGATTACATTCATGCTCCGGAAAATATTTCGATGCATGAACACCCAACCAAAGCTATCTCTCAAAAACCAAATTCAAGCGTAGCTAAAGGCTTTGAATTACTAAAAAATGGTGAGATAGATTCATTCTCTTCTGCAGGAAATACAGGCGCTATGCTTGTTGGCGCAATGTTTAGTGTAAAGACAATTCCTGGCGTATTAAGACCTGCAATAGCAACCAATGTTCCCAAATTAAAAGATGGTTACGGAATCCTATTAGATGTAGGAGCCAATGCTGACTGTAAACCCGAAATGCTCAATCAGTTCGCTTTACTAGGAAGCTTGTATTCGGAACATGTGTACGGAGTAGAAAATCCAAAAGTAGGACTTCTAAACATTGGTGAAGAAGAAGAAAAAGGAAACATCTTAACTATATCAACCTATCCCCTGTTAAAAGCCAACCAAAAAATCAACTTCATAGGTAATGCCGAAGGCCGAGATTTGTTCACGGACCAAGCTGATGTCTATGTATGTGATGGCTATACAGGAAATGTAGTCTTAAAACTCGCAGAGTCCTTCTACGTAGTGACTCTAAAAAAAGGATTTAAAGACGACTTTTTTGACAGGTTCAATTATGAGCGATATGGCGGGAGTCCTATATTAGGTGTCAATGCTCCAGTCATTATAGGACACGGAATCTCCAGTCCTAAAGCTATAAAAAACATGCTATTATTATCTAAGGATATGATAGAATCCAAATTTATTGACAAAATCAAATCTGCTTTTAACTAAGATAATATGTCTAAAATTCATGCAGCTATTACGGCCGTAAATGGTTATGTTCCGGATTATATATTAACAAACAAGGAACTAGAAACAATGGTGGATACCAATGACGAGTGGATTGTCTCTCGCACAGGTATCAAAGAACGTCGCATCCTTAAAGGTGAAGGCCTTGCGACATCAGACCTAGCCGTACCCGCTGTCAAAGGATTGCTTGAAAAAAGAGGAATAACCGCTGCGGAGATCGATTTAATTATCTTCTGCACCAGTACACCGGACATGTTATTTCCAGCAACCGCCAACATTTTGGCCGACAAAATCGGAGCTAAAAATGCTTGGGGATATGATTTACAAGCTGCCTGTTCCGGCTTTTTATTCGGTCTGACGACTGGTTCACAGTTTATCGAATCCGGAAAACATAAAAAAGTATTGGTTGTCGGTGCAGACAAAATGTCTTCTGTCGTAAACTATAAAGACCGTAATACCTGTATCCTTTTTGGTGATGGTTGTGGCGCAGTATTACTAGAGCCCAACACAGAAGGAAACGGAATACAAGACACCCTATTGAAAACTGATGGCTCTGGTGGACAATACCTAAATATCAAAGGGGGCGGTTCATTAAATCCTGCTAGCCACGAAACAGTAGAGGCCGGTTTACACTATGCTTATCAAGAAGGAAAGACAGTATTCAAATTTGCCGTTACAAATATGGCCGATGTTGCCCATGAAATCATGGTCCGCAATCAGCTGACAGCAGATGACATCGCATGGCTTGTACCGCACCAGGCAAACAAACGTATCATCGATGCGACTGCCGAACGAGCTGGGCTACCTGAAGAAAAAGTAATGATAAATATCCATAAATATGGAAATACCACTAGTGGAACAATTCCACTTTGCCTTTGGGAATGGGAAAGTCAACTAAAAAAAGGAGACAACCTCGTTCTCGCCGCATTTGGTGGAGGATTTACATGGGGCTCTATATATTTAAAATGGGCTTACTAAGTTTGTCCTTTTTATGTATCTTTACACGCTATTTTAAAATTATTTAAATAAAATAAAACCTACTGAAGTATGAGTATGGATATCAAGCAAATTCAAGATCTGATTAAATTTGTATCTAAATCAGGTGTGAATGAAGTATCGATTGAAGAAAAAGATTTCAAGATTACAATAAAAACAAATCAGGAACCTACTTACGTAACAGCTGCAATACCTGCTGTAGCACCTGTAGCTGCACCAACTGCCCCTGCGGCTCCTTCTGCAGCACCTGTAGCGGTAGTTGCGACTCCTGCTGCTAACGATGAATCGCATTTGATTACGGTAAAATCTCCTATGATAGGTACCTTTTATCGCTCACCAGGACCAGACAAAGCATCTTTTGTCAATGTAGGTGACGATATCACTCCTGGAAAAGTAATCTGTATCGTTGAAGCTATGAAATTGTTCAATGAAATTGAATCTGAAGTTTCCGGTAAAATCGTAAAAATATTAGTAAACGACGCTCAACCTGTCGAGTACGATCAACCTTTATTCTTGGTTGACCCAAGATAATCTTAAGCTGCTTAAAAAGCAGCTTTTTGAATTTAGAGAAACAGTAGTAGGCACATAAGCACCCTACTGTTTTTTCTGAAAAGCCTACAGTACGGAACAAAACTGTCCCGTATCAAGTATTCACCAAGTCATTTACTATGTTCAAAAAAATATTAATAGCAAATAGAGGCGAAATCGCTTTACGCATCATCCGCACCTGTCGGGAGATGGGAATCAAAAGTGTAGCCGTATATTCAACAGCAGATAGAGATAGTCTACATGTGCGCTTTGCAGATGAAGCCGTCTGTATTGGCCCCCCAGCGAGTAAAGATTCCTATCTTAATATCCCCAATATCATTGCCGCCGCCGAGTTAACCAATGCGGATGCAATACATCCAGGGTATGGTTTCCTATCTGAGAATGCCAAATTCTCAGCAATATGTGCAGAGTACGGAATCAAGTTCATTGGTGCTACCGCTGAGCAAATTGAAAAAATGGGTGATAAAGCATCGGCTAAAGACACCATGAAACAAGCAGGAGTACCTACGGTACCTGGTTCTGATGGTCTTGTCCCAGATGTAAAAACAGGTATTAAATTGGCCAATGAAATCGGCTACCCTGTTATTATCAAAGCTACCGCCGGTGGTGGTGGCCGTGGTATGCGTATCATTACAAAAGATGAAGACTTTGAGCCTAGCTGGGATTCGGCACGTCAGGAATCTGCAGCTGCTTTTGGCAATGACGGTATTTATCTTGAAAAATATGTCGAGGAGCCCCGTCACATCGAGATACAAGTAATCGGTGATCAATATGGTACCGTATGTCATCTTTCTGAGAGAGATTGTTCTATACAACGTCGTCATCAAAAATTGGTAGAAGAAGCTCCTTCTCCTTTTATTACACCAGAACTTCGTGCCCAAATGGGAGAAGCAGCAATAAAAGGAGCCCAAGCGGTTAAATACGAAGGTGCAGGTACGATCGAATTTTTGGTGGACAAACATCGTAACTTCTACTTTATGGAGATGAATACCCGTATCCAGGTAGAACACCCCGTTACAGAAGAGGTTATCAACTTTGACTTGATCAAAGAACAGATAAAAGTAGCAGCAGGGATTCCTATTTCAGGAAAAAGCTACGAACCAACCATGCATGCAATCGAATGTAGGATTAATGCGGAGGATCCATTTAACAATTTCCGCCCTTCACCAGGCAAGATTACAAATTTCCATTCGCCAGGAGGTCATGGTGTACGTGTAGATACACACGTCTATGCAGGCTACACAATCCCTTCCAACTACGATTCAATGATTGCCAAATTAATCTGTGTTGCACAGACAAGAGAGGAAGCAATCAATACAATGGAACGTGCACTTAGCGAATTTGTTATCGAGGGAATTAAAACAACTATCCCTTTGCATTTACGTTTGATGCGTGACCCAAATTTCAGAGCAGGTAATTTTACCACGAAATTCATGGAAAATTTTGATCTAACCGCTTATCCAGACGAAGATTAAACGTAAAATTTTTGTTTTATATTAAAAGATACCATTCTTCTCCTAAAGAATGGTATTTTTGTTTTCTATACAAACACCCAATATGTCTAGTAAAAAACTAATTGACGCCATCAAAGAAAAAGGAAAGAATATAGAAGCTGAAATGTCTTTTTTTGAACATTTAGAAGTTCTTCGATGGCATATCATCCGCTCCGTAATAGCAATTGCTGTATTTGCTATCCTATCTTTTACTTTTTACGACTTTGTCTTCAATCAAATCATCATGGGACCCAAAAATTTAGATTTCTGGACCTACCGTATGATGTGTAAAGTGGGAGCACTGATGAACTTAGATGGATTTTGTGTAGAACGTATACCATTCAATATTATCAATACTGAGCTAGCAGGACAGTTCATGCTACAGATAAACTCCTGTTTGTTAATGGCGCTGGCTTTAGGTTTCCCCTATCTTCTATTCGAAGTATGGCTTTTTATAAAGCCGGCGCTTACAGAGATTGAGCGGAAATCTGCCCGAGGTTTTGTCTTCTATGCTACCCTTCTATTTGTCATAGGAGCTTTATTCGGGTATTATATCGTTGTTCCTTTGTCTGTTAACTTCTTGGCCAATGTATCCTTGAGCCAGGAAATAACAAACCAGATTACGATAGATTCTTACCTTTCTACAATAGCGACATTGACATTAGGTTGTGGGGTTATCTTCTTACTTCCGATTTTGATCTTCATTCTTTCCAAATTGGGCCTTATGACGCCGCAATTTATGCGTGCGAGTCGTCGTTATGCTATTGTAATAATCCTGATTATTGCAGCTATCATTACTCCGACGGCAGATGTAATAACACTCTTGACCGTTAGTGCCCCGATGTTCATTCTATATGAACTCAGTATCATGGTATCTGCTAACGTAAAAAAGCAAAAAGATAAAAGAGAAAAAGAATTTTATAACAGTTAACATCGATCAAATTTATAAACATATGAAAATTGCAATAGGCAGCGATCACGCTGGATTTGACTATAAAGTAGAAATCATCTCTTACCTAAAGGAACTAGGTCATGATGTCCAAGATTTTGGACCTTCGAGTGCTGACTCTGTGGACTACCCTGACTTTGCCCACCCGGTAGCTACATCTGTAGAAACTGCGGAAAACGCGCTAGGTGTCTTAATCTGTGGGAGTGCAAACGGTGTCGCTATCACGGCGAATAAACATCAAGGAATACGCGCCGCTATAGCGTGGCAAAATGAAATTGCAGCTCTAGCCCGTCAGCATAATAATGCAAACATTATCTGTATCCCTGCACGTTTTGTCGATTTAGAGCTCGCAAAAAAAATAACACACACCTTCCTAACGACAGATTTTGAAGGTGGCAGACATGCCAACCGTGTCAATAAAATTGCTTGTAATTAGTTAAAAGACTGAAACCATGAGGAGACTATTTTCTATTTTATTAATCCTACCTGCGCTGTACAGCTGTAGCTTCGCTCAGGTACAAAAGAAGTATGGGGAACTCATCACCGAAGAGAGCTCCCGAAAGCACCTCACGATATTAGCCAGTAAAGAGTTTGAAGGAAGAGGTACCGGACAGGAAGGTGGAAGAAAAGCAGCAAACTATATTGCCGATCACTTCAAGAGCTACGGATTGAAACCCATCGTCAACAACGATTCTTTCTTTCAGCCTGTCTCCTTGTTACGTACAGAACATATTGTAAAAAACTTCAGTATCGACCAGACTTCTTATGAAAACGGAAAAGACTTCTATGTCCAAGGAGACAACGATATCAAAAAATTCACTTCACAAGAGATAGTCTTCGTAGGCTACGGTCTTCAACACAATGCTTACAATGAACTTAAGTCTACAGATATCAAAGGAAAAGTTGTTTTAGTACTGAATGAAGGAGAGCCATTCGATCAAGATGGAAATTCACTTTTGACAGGTAATAGTACAGAATCCGAATGGTCTAAAAGTCGTTTCAAAAGAGTACAAGAGCTTGTCAAACTAGAACCTAAATTGATTTTGGCAACCACACCTCTTGTGGCAAGTATGTTAAACAGAATGAGAGGCAGGTCATCGTCTGCTCGCATTTCACTGGATCAGGGAAATGTAAACCGTGCAGTTACTCAGTCTATTCCTATTGTTAATATAAACGAGGATATTGCCAATAAAATATTATCCAAAGCTAATAGTTCACTAACTACTTTTAAAGAACTAGCACGCAAAGGCGTTCAAAAGCCGATAATAATAAAGAGTCAATTGGAGGCGGAAATGGGGGTGAACCAAGAAAAATTGGATGACCCCAATGTGCTCGGGCTATTAGAAGGCTCAGACTTAAAAGACGAAGTAATTGTCATCTGTGGACACTATGACCACGATGGTATATTACCCGACGGGACATTCTTCCCTGGTGCGGACGATAATGGCTCTGGAACAGTTGCTGTACTAGAACTAGCAAGAGCTTTTTCTGCGGCCAAGAAAGAAGGCAACGGACCACGAAGAAGTATTCTTTTTATTGGTTTAGCCGCTGAAGAAAAAGGACTCCTCGGATCTAAATTCTATGTAGAGCACCCTATAATCCCATTAAAAAACACAGTGGCTTGTATCAACATAGATATGATAGGCCGTATTGATGATAAGCATTTAAATGGAGACCATAATTACCTACATGCTATAGGACTAGACAAACTCAGTTCGGAATTACAGCAGGTTACTGAACAAGCCAACAAGGACTTTGTACAGATTGGATTAGATTATTCCTATAATGACCCTAATGAACCTATGCGACTCTATTACCGGTCAGACCATTACAACTTTGCAGAAAAAGGAATTCCATCAGCTTTCTTCTTTTCGGGACTACACCCCCACTACCATACACCTGAGGATACTGTCGACAAAATCGATTTCCCGATGATGGTAAAAAGAGAAAAATTAATTTTCTATACGACTTGGGAAATAGCCAATAGAGCAAAAAGACTTGTGGTAGATAGCAATAAGAAATAGATTTCAGGTCAATAAAAATAGTAAAGCCGTTCCAAACTAAGGACGGCTTTATTATTTAAACAAATCGTCCTTCCATTTGTTTATTACATATCAACAAGTAATTATGGCATTTGTAGATTATTATAGCACATTAGGGCTTGACAAAACCGCAAGCCAAGAGGACATCAAAAAAGCGTATCGCAAACTCGCACGCAAATATCACCCTGACTTAAATCCAGATGATGAAGCGGCCAAAAAGAAATTCCAAGAGCTCAATGAAGCAAATGAAGTTTTGACAGATCCTGAAAAGAGAAAAAAATATGATCAGTATGGTGAAAACTGGAAGCACGGTGAGGAATACGAACGAGCTCAACAGCAATACAGAGGTAGATCAAGTGGATCTGCACAACAAAATCCCTTTGAGGGATTCGATTATAACGGCAATTACGAAACCGGTGAATACTCAGATTTTTTCGAACAGCTTTTTGGATCCAGATTCGGAGCGGGGCGTAAAGGTTCATTTAAAGGCCAGGATTATAACGCAGAGATAGAACTCACACTACAGCAAGCCAGCAACACCCATCAACAGACTTTCACCGTAAACGGTAAAAATATTCGTATCACGATTCCTGCAGGAGTTCAAGACGGTCAGAAAATACGCCTCAAAGGGCAAGGTGCAGCTGGAGTAAATGGAGGCCCTAACGGTGACCTTTATATCACTTTCCACATTCTACCTGACCCTCGCTTTGATCGCAGAGGCAACGATTTATATAGCAAAGTTGAAATAGATCTATTTACAGCTTTGCTTGGAGGAGAGGCAATCGTAGATACACTAGGAGGGAAAATAAAAGTAAAAGTAAAATCCGGTACGCAGAACGGTTCAAAAATCCGTTTAAAAGAAAAAGGATTTCCTGTTTATAAACAGGACGGTAAATTTGGTGATTTCTACGCTGAAGTCGCTGTAAAAATACCGAGCGATCTTAGTGAAGAACAAAAGAAACTCTTTGAACAAGCAGCCGCTTTAAATAAAAAATAATATGGAAGCTACATTATTCAAAATAGTTGACATCTGCCGATCCAACAACATCGAAGCAGCTTTTATTAAAGAGCTGCACCAAAATGGTCTGATAGAAATCATGATCATAGAGAGTCAAGAATTCGTACATGAGGATGAAGTCGCGCGAATCCAGAAATACCAAAACTGGCATTACGATTTGGAACTCAATGTTCAAGGAATAGAAATTGTACAACAGCTCTTATATAAGATTGAATCGCTGAAGCAACAGGTGCAAAGCCTAAAGAGAGGACATTAGTATTTTCACGTGAATGTAAACTCTATGTGTTTTTTTCCTAGTAGAGTCATAATCAAACGCTTTCCTTTCTTCTCCATACTTTTCCAAAGAGATATTGGTTAACTTGTTACTAAAGGATATAACATAAGTTAAACAGTTATGAAACAGTTAGAAAATAAGGTCGCCATCGTAACCGGTGGAGCTTCAGGAATTGGAAAGGCAATAGCTGAGATCTTCATTCGAGAAGGTGCCAAGGTCGTAATCGCTGACATCAATGACAAAGCAGGGAATGATTTTATCAATAATTGCGAGGGCAATAACGCAATTTTTGTTAAAGCAGACTCTTCCTCCCCCAAAGACAATGAAAAGATTGTGGAGGCTGCCGTTGCTAATTTTGGAGTCTTACATGTGGCCGTCAATAATGCAGGAATTGGGGGTGAATCGAACCCAGTCGGCGAATTATCTATCGAAGGTTGGAATAAAGTTATTGACGTCAACCTAAATGGTGTTTTCTATGGTATGCACTATCAACTGCCTGAGATCGCAAAATCAGGCGGCAGCATCATCAATGTTGCTTCTATACTTGGATCTGTTGGATTCATGAATTCTGCGGCTTACGTCGCTGCTAAACATGGTGTCGTAGGATTGACCAAGACAGCAGGCTGGGAATATGCGACTAAGGGAGTCCGAGTCAATGCCATAGGTCCTGGATTCATTGAAACCCCATTGATCGAAAATGCATTAGATAAAGATACCCAAACGTACTTAGCTAGCCAACATGCTTTCCAACGACTAGGAAGACCCGAAGAAGTGGCTGAACTCGTACTTTGGCTTGCTACAGAGAAATCATCTTTTGTCACCGCATCATATTATCCTGTGGATGGCGGATATTTGGCAAAATAGTATTAAATTGCGCGCTTTAAACTCAACTTCTCATGCAATTAATCTATAAAGGTAAGACTAAAGATGTCTACAATCTAGGTAACAGCCAGTATCTATTAAAATTCAAAGATGACGTAACAGGCGAAAATGGAGTCTTTGACCCCGGAGCCAATACCGTAGGCTTGACCATAGACGGAGCTGGTAAATCAGGACTAAAGATGACCAAATATTTTTACGAACTGTTGAATGGTCTTCAGATTCCTACACATTTAATTTCCGTTGATTTAGACGATGTCAGTATGGTCGTTAAAGAAGCAGAAGTACTAGGAAAAGGACTAGAGGTGATATGTCGTTATAAAGCAGTTGGAAGCTTCTACAGACGTTATGCTGCTTATTGCCAAGAAGGACAAGACCTTAATGGTTTTGTAGAGGTTACGATTAAAGATGATGAACGCGGAGACCCTGTTATCTCTGAGGATGCATTGGAAAATCTGGGTATATTAACCAAAGAACTATACCAGGAATTAAAAGCACTGACCGTAAAAATATGTGACATAGTTAAAGCGGAATTGGCGAAAAAAGGATTAGACCTTTACGACATCAAATTAGAATTCGGTTACGATAAAACGAACAATCAAATCATCCTCATCGATGAGATTTCAGGCGGCAATATGCGTGTTTATAAAAATGGACAGTATATCGCTCCTTTAGATTTAGAAAAAGAATTCTTAGCATAACATAAAAAATAAGAGCTGACTTTTTGGAGTCAGCTCTTATTCTTTCGAAGAGTGCTAAAAACTAGTCTTTGATAGACAGTGTGTCTCGCTGTACCACTTTTGATTCAGCATCTAGGTATTCCAAATAGTATCGCCCTGGACACAAGCTCACCTCAATACCGTCCCGATCAATTGGTTTTAAGATCTGAAAATACTGGAGACCTGCATTCCCATTTTCAAAATCCAAATACACCTTTAAAAAAGCAATCTGATTCGAGAATAACATACTCCGATCAGATTTTAAATGGACAGACTTTCTTACCTCTCCGTATTTACAATCTGTTATCTGCCAACGGAGACTATCGTTATCTTTTTTCTGTAGTTCCAAGGCATTAATACGTGCCAGGTAATCGACTTTACAGAAACGACAGTCAAGGTGCTTTTCGGTACTGATATAGTAGATGAGACTCAATCCACCATCTTCCTTATAAGGGATATAAATATGCCGGATGTCTAACCTACCAGACGTTATATTTCGTTGAAAATAAAATGCACTGTCCTGCACTTTTCTTTCGTAACCATCTAATCTTTCCACTGCATTCCGGTGCTGTATAGCAATAAGGTGATACTGAGGTTTTGAATCCGGGACTGCCGAAAACAAAAGCTTACTCCCCTTCGTATGAATACCGACTGATTTCATAACCTGCTTATCATCCGGATAAAGCTGCTTCATCTTTAACCCCGTTCCCTTTGGGTTAAAGGGCTTAATATCCATATACAACCAAACATTTGCATTGTTTAAATCTGTATTGAAATACCGATCTACATCCTCGACAAATACACCTCCCTTGGCAAAGCGAGGAGATTTACACCCCGCTAACACCGCCAAAACAAGAATTATTACTAGTCTTTGCAGCATCGTAAAATTACATATTCGTTAAATCCAATCGTATTGGTAATGTGTATGCAACTCGCACCGCTTTCCCATTTTGTATAGCCGGCGTCCACTTAGCTGATTGACTAAGCATATCAAGAGCGGCCTGTCCCGTACCATATCCAATGTCCTGAACTACTTTAAGGTTACTCAACTGTCCATCTTTCTCAACAACAAAATAAATTTGCATTGTCCCCTTTATACCAGCATCTATCACTGCTTTTGGAAACTGATAATTTAACCCAATCCATTTGCGATAGGCAGCCATTCCTCCAGGAGGTTCAGGATTAATTTCTGCGACTTCGAAAATCACATCGTCATCGATCTGAGTCTTTGCATTAGTCTTCTTCGAAGTATCCTGTTCCGTTAAAGACAAAAGATTTGAGGTCTCTGCTTCCATTTCCCCACGACCTCCTTGTATAGCCTTAGGAAAACCAACATCGGTCAGTTGCGTCTCTACACCTGTTACCACTTCTTTGGCTCTACTCGTATTAAAAACCAATGTAGATCCAATTGCTATTAGCAATACCGGAATGCTAGCCAAATAAAACAACTTATTTCTATTCGACGATTTATTTTTAAATAACATCATAATTCTCTTTTTTAAAAATGACTGGTTCGAAAACTCATGGACCAGACTATTCAAATCTGTTCGCATCGCATTCGCCACCAACAACTCCGCATAAGCTACCTTATCCTCCGAGCAGAGCTCGTCGGCGATACACTCATGTTGAAATTTTAGCTCCTTTCGAATAAGATAAACTATGGGGTTAAACCAATTAAACACACAAATAAGCTCCAATAGTAGTACATCATAGGAATGTCCTTGCTCCACATGGACCTGTTCATGCCGATCTATTACCTGATCATTCCTGACCTCTGCTCCCAAAAACACCCGTTTAAAAAATGAAAAACTCACATGGCTTTCTTCACTTGCAAATGCCCTATTGACCATCCATAACCGATATACCAAAGCAATTATTCCAAGACTGACAACAGTCCAATACAGGACCGTGAGCAGGTCAACTAAGCTATAAGAAGTATCTACCACTATAGGTATATATATCACATCCATGACCTCTATAAAATTAACATGAGGAATGACTTCATCCTCCGCTATTAAGCTTGATATATCAATGAATAGCCCTATAGGTATAAGGATTGCCAGAACCACAATACCTAGTAAATAAAGTCTATTCCATTGAAAGAATGTCAACTTTCGGAAACAAATATGATATAGGCAAAAACCTATCGTCAAGGCGATATTAACCAGAAGTAAGTAAACCATAATTAATTAAGTTTATAATCAAGCAATGGATAGCTTGTTATTTGTGTCTATTGATTATTGCCAATATTTCATCCAATTCTTTTACATCCAACTTATTTTCTTCTAGAAAATAAGACAGCATACGTTTCGGCGAGTTATCAAAATAACCATTCAACAACTTGTCCGCAACTACTTTCTTATACATTTCCTTCGAAATCGCTGGAATATACCTATGGCTTTTGCCAAAGGCTTGATGATCTACAAAACCCTTGGTCTGTAGAATCCTGATAATAGTAGAAACTGTATTATATGCAGGTTTTGGTTCCGGGAGTCGATCTATAACTTCCTTAACAAATCCACCTCCCATGTCCCAGAGTTCCTGCATGATTTGCTCTTCTGCTTTTGTAAGTTCTTTAATTTCGTCCATAATACTGTTTATTAAAAAAGGCACGTCTGCCGATAATCGATTATAAAACGAATGTATAACTAAAAAACTAGTTTTAAAACTAATTATTTAGTTTTAAAACATAAACAACTGTAAAACAACATACTAAAATCAATCCAATCGCCATCTTCTATTCGATTTCTTCTCGGATAGTTTGTTTTTTCGGTCCAACCGGGCCAATACTTTCGAGCGAGGTACTTTTGTCGGAATACGTTTCTTTGTGGGTGTCAATGCCTTTATCAGTAGATCATGCAGCCGCTCTATAGCAATATCTTTATTTGCCAACTGACTCCTACTCTCCGAAACTTCAAGTTGTACCAGCCCTTCTGAATGTATACGATGTGCCAACTTAAACTGAATAATATCTTTTTGTATGGGAGACAATAGTAAAGAGTTTGCAACATCCCACAACAACGTCACTTTCGTTTCTACTTTATTTACGTTCTGTCCTCCAGCTCCTCCAGACCGGGAAGTCTTAAATGTCACTTCCTTCCTTAAATCTTCCGATTTAATATACATACTATAAACTTTACGATTTTATTGCAAAATGATTGCTAAACCTTACTTAAATTTGATTGTTATAAATATAAAAAAAACTTCATGAAACCATCATGGGTAAATCGGGCTATATGCCTCCGAAAATGCTCTTGATAGCTTCATCACTTAACTTAATAGAAATT
Organism: Sphingobacterium yanglingense; assembly: GCA_040395455.1. Taxonomy (GTDB): domain Bacteria; phylum Bacteroidota; class Bacteroidia; order Sphingobacteriales; family Sphingobacteriaceae; genus Sphingobacterium; species Sphingobacterium yanglingense_A. The sequence goes on from JBEBQJ010000016.1 coordinate 36,040, forward strand.
ATTGATGAAAATAGGAATAGTTTGTTACCCCACATTTGGTGGTTCAGGAGTCGTAGCTACAGAGCTAGGAAAAGGATTAGCCTCCGAAGGTCACCAAGTGCATTTCATTACTTACAGTCAACCTGCACGGTTAGACTTCTTTTCCGAAAACCTATTCTATCACGAGGTTGCTGTTTCCCAATATCCACTTTTTGACTTTCCTCCTTACGAATCTGCATTGGCTAGCAAGCTCGTCGACGTCGTTCGCTTCGAACAGTTGGATGTACTACATGTACATTATGCTATTCCACACGCATCGGCCGCCTACTTAGCAAAACAGATTCTTCGTAGTTATGGTATCAATATCCCCGTAGTCACTACACTACATGGTACGGATATCACATTGGTAGGCAAAGACAAAAGTTTCAAGCCAGTTGTACAGTTCTCCATCAATGAATCCGATGGTGTCACAACCGTATCAGAAAGTCTCAAAAAACAGACCTTAGAGTTTTTCGACATCACTAGAGACATCGAGGTAATCCCCAACTTCATAGATCTTGAAAGATTTTTCAACAAAAAGAGAGAGCACTTCAAAAAGGCCATTGCCCCAGATGATGAGCGTATCTTGATACATACTTCCAATTTCAGGAAGGTAAAAAATACGACAGATGTAGTACGTATATTCCATCAAGTCAATCAAAAAATACCAAGCAAGCTATTGATGGTCGGTGATGGTCCCGAACGTAGTAATGCCGAAGAGCTTTCAAGACAATTGGGAATCTCTAGTAGTGTCCGTTTCTTGGGCAAGCAAGATGCTATCGAAGAAATATTATCTGTTTCGGATCTATTCCTCATGCCTTCATCCTCAGAGAGCTTTGGATTGGCCGCATTAGAAGCGATGGCCTGCAGTGTACCTGTAATATCGACCAATACCGGCGGGCTTCCTGAGCTGAATGTCAATGGTGTGACTGGATTTTTGAGCGATATTGGCGACGTTGATGACATGGCAAAGAATGCCATCCACATTCTGGAGGACTGTCCTCGCCTAGAAGAATTCAAAAAAGCGGCTTATGCTCGCGCCAAGGATTTTGATATCAAACAGATCTTACCCTTGTATGAACGCTATTATCAAAAAGCCATTGACAGCTTAAAAAAAGAAAACAAATCGCTTTAAGTCCGCCATAGGCGGAAAAAAAATTATATCTTTGACTTTTGGAAATATTCCGAAAAAATCAAGCATGAAATATAAACGTATCCTACTAAAACTCAGCGGTGAAGCTCTAATGGGAGAGCAAAACTATGGTATTGACATCAATAGAGTAGCTCAATATGCCAAAGACATTAAAGAAATTCATGAACAAGGTTTAGAAATAGCTATTGTCATTGGAGGAGGAAATATCTACAGAGGCCTAAGCGCAGAAAAAGCAGGTATGGACCGAGTGCAAGCTGACTATATGGGCATGCTGGCAACCGTAATTAATAGTATGGCTCTACAAGATGCTTTAGAAAAAGTAGGGCTAAAAACAAGACTACTTACTGCGATCAAAATGGAACAGATTTGTGAGCCTTTTATTCGCAGAAGAGCAGTAAGACACCTAGAAAAAGGCAGAATTGTAATCTTCGGTGCAGGTACTGGAAACCCTTATTTCACAACAGACACAGCTGCTTCGTTAAGAGCTATCGAAATTAATGCAGATGCTGTTTTAAAGGGAACTCGTGTTGATGGAATTTATTCAGCCGATCCAGAGAAAGATCCAAGTGCAACTCGTTTTGACAACATCTCTTTCACAGAGGTTTATCAAAAAGGATTAAATGTAATGGATATGACAGCATTCACCTTATGCCAGGAGAACAATCTTCCAATCATAGTTTTTGATATGAATAAACCTGGTAATTTGAAAAAATTGGCCGAAGGAGAACATATTGGAACTGTTGTTAGCTAAGAAAAATAAAATTACAAACATATGAACGAACTGATATCTATAGAATTGGATGACTGCAAAGAGAGAATGACAAAAGCCGTGCAGCATACCGAATCAGAACTTACAAAAATTCGCGCTGGAAAAGCTACGCCATCCATGTTGGACGGTATTTATGTAGATTACTATGGCTCTGCTACTGCACTCTCTCAAGTTAGTAACATCAATACTACGGATGCTCGTACAATTGTAATTCAGCCTTGGGAAAAGAACCTCTTAAGCACTATCGAAAAAGCTATCATGGATTCCAACATTGGGTTAAACCCGCAAAATGATGGGTCTATAATACGTTTGGTGGTTCCGCCTTTGACAGAAGAAAGAAGACGTGACCTCGTAAAAAAAGCAAAAGAAGAGGCTGAAAAAGGACGTGTCACGGTACGTAATATCCGTAAAGAGACTAACGAATCTATCAAAAAACTAAAAAATGATGGAGCTTCCGAAGACGAGATTAAAATCGGTGAAGCTGAAGTTCAAAAGCTAACAGACAGCTATATCGTAAAAGTTGATCAATTGGCAGAGTTGAAAGAAAAAGACATTATGACGGTGTAAACCTTTCATACATACCCTATCAAAAAGCCATCCTTCAAAAAAGGATGGCTTTTTAATATCCACATAATCCCTAAACCTAGCTTTCTATTCGTGTTTGTCAACAGCATTTGTTAAATTTAATACGCTATATAATTTTATCGAGGATGACTACAAGACGTAACTTTATTAAAAAGACAGGCTTAGGCTTAGCTAGTGCCTACTTAGGGTCTTCCCTACTCCATGCCTGCACATCGAGCAAACAAAAAGGAGAAGGGCCCTTCGCCAACATAGGTTTACAGATATACTCATTACGAGATCTCTTAAGCCAAGATGCCAAGCTCACGCTGGAAACCGTTTCAAAGATAGGCTATAGCCATATCGAAACATTTGGTCTCGATACCACTACGAATTCCTTTTGGGGACTTAGCGTACCCGAACTGAAAAAGATAATGGCCGGGATCGATCTAAAGACCTATAGTGGACACTATGACTTGAGTAGGTACCTCAGCAGACATCATACCGATAAAGAACCGATTGAAAAATATATAGAGACAGCACATGAGCTGGGCCAAAAGTACGTCATAGCACCTGTAACTCCTATGGACGATCTTAACAACTTAAAGGTTGAGGATTACCAATATGCGGCCGAACAGCTTAACAAAGCTGGGGAAATAGCCAAACAAGCAGGTATCAAAATCGGCTATCACAACCATTTCTGGGAATTCAGAACATTTGCCAATGGCACAAAGGGATTAGATATTTTAATTGCTTTTACAGAACCCGAATTGGTGGCTTTTGAATTGGACATCTATTGGATTGAAAAATCAGGGTTGAGCCCACAATCTTATTTTCAAAAATATCCCGGTCGTTTTCCAATGTGGCACATAAAAGATATGGATAAAAGCTATAGCCAACCTATAGTAGGCAAAGAGTACGACAGTTTACCATTCGACTCTATACAGAACAAAATACGCTTTACTGAAGTTGGTAGCGGACAGATTGACTATATCAATATCTCACAAAGTGCTAAACAAGCGGGGCTAGAATATGCGTTTGTCGAACAAGACGACATCTATATGCCAAACAAATTTGAGAGTGTCAAAAAGAGTTATGACTATGTCCAAAAATTCCTGACTAAATAACGGAAAATTAAAAAGGGCTGTAAAATGATTACAGCCCTTCTTTTTAAAACTTCATTGCTTCTACTTCCGAAGCTGTTTCTTCTACTTTCTCTTTTAGTCCTTTCTTGAAATTCAATAAGCTTTGTCCTATTGTTTCATCAAAAGTCCCTATAATCTGTGCTGCCAGAATTCCTGCATTCTTTGCTGCATTTAAAGCTACAGTTGCTACAGGGATACCATTTGGCATCTGTAGTATGGATAGTACAGAATCCCAACCATCAATAGAATTGGAAGACTTCACTGGCACACCTATTACAGGAAGATGGGTTATTGACGCTACCATACCTGGTAAATGCGCAGCTCCACCAGCTCCAGCTATAATTACTTTAATACCTCTAGAAGCCGCCTCTTCAGCATATGAAAACATACGATGAGGGGTACGGTGAGCTGATACAATAGTAACTTCAAAACCTACCCCTAATTCCTTTAACACTTCTACTGCATCCTGCATAACAGGGAGATCAGATTTACTTCCCATGATAATTCCAACTTGGATTGATTGTGTGCTCATTTCTTTATTATGCTATTACTTTCAATATTTCCTGTACCTTACGGGCATTACTTATCGCAAGCTCCCGATCTGCATTCACAATACAGACATGTCCCATCTTTCGGAAGGGCTTAGTATACTTTTTACCGTACAAGTGTAAATACACACCTTCCATTGCCAGAATTTCTTCTATTCCCTCATACTTAGCCAATCCTTCATATCCTTCTTCTCCCAAAAGATTGATCATCACGGCATTCGAACGGGCTTCTGTGTTTCCTAATGGCAAATTGAATATTGCTCTAAGATGCTGTCCGAACTGAGATGTAAAGTTTCCTTCAATAGTTTGGTGTCCCGAATTATGGGGACGTGGCGCCAGCTCGTTGACCAGAATTTCACCTTCTTCGGTCAAGAACATCTCAACAGCCAATAACCCTACAATCTGCAAATCGTTCGCAATCTTCTTCGCTAGTTCTTCAGCCTTCTGTTGGATCTCGAAACTATAAGTCGATGGAGAGATCAGAAACTCTACTAAATTCGCTTGTGGGTTAAACTCCATCTCCACCATTGGAAAGGTCTTAACTTCACCACGATCGTTACGAGACACAATAACAGCAATCTCTTTCTGGAATTTTACAATCTCCTCAATGATACTTGGCTCCTCAAACGCGGTCTGCAAATCGTCTTCGTTAAGAATCATTTTAACGCCCTTTCCATCGTATCCGTCTTTGCGCAATTTTTGTACAAACGGCAACGGTAGGTTCACATTGCGAAGTGATTCACGATTAGAGATCAGTTGAAATGCCGATGTCGGGATATCATTTTGCTTAAAGAACTGCTTTTGCAAGCCCTTGTCCTGAATCAAACGTATCACACGAGACTGCGGATATACAATCACTCCTTTATCTTCCAACGCTTCCAACGCATCGACATTGACTTTCTCAATCTCTATCGTAAGCATATCTAGGTTCTTACCAAAATTAAAGACCGTATCATAATCGCTCAGTGATCCACATTCGAAGTGATCACACAATTTACGACAAGGTGCATTTTTATCTGGATCTAGCACATGCACATTCACATTATAACTAATTGCTTCCTGAATGAGCATCCGGCCCAACTGGCCACCGCCAAGAATCCCTAGCTGCAACTCACCATAAAAATCTTTTCCCATAATTAAACTTATATCCTTAACAGTTCTCCTCAAAATATTTTTCGTGAAGAATCTGTTCTTTTTCTATCTTCTTTTGTAATTCTAAAAACGCGCCTATAAGCGCCTCTGGTCTAGGTGGACAACCTTGCACATACACATCTACCGGGATGATTTTATCTACCCCTTTCACCACATGATAGCCATGTTGCCAATACGGTCCTCCACAATTAGAGCAGGAGCCCATTGAGATAACATACCGAGGCTCGGGCATCTGCTCATACAGCCTCTTGATCCGATCAGCCATTTTAAAAGTCACCGTACCCGCAATGATCATAACGTCAGATTGTCTTGGAGATGGTCTAGGAAAAACTCCCAAACGATCCAGATCATACGTCGCTGCCATTGCTCCCATCATTTCAATAGCACAGCATGCAATACCAAAACTGACTGGCCACATCGATGATAACCTAGCCCAATTCAGCAAGTCATCAATCTTAGCCACAATAACACCATCAGACCTTAACTGTTCATCTATACTCATGGCTTTTTGAATCTAGGTTTAAATCCAATGGATGGCTTAGAAACAGTATCTTCCGCAACATCCTTTTTGTCCTCTATAGGAGGTTCTATACTGGCACGGTAATCTCGAATTACATGCACACTATTATTAAGCTGTGCATACGCATCCTGTGGTATATTCACATTAACAGCAGGCCGGACATGGTTTGGCTTAATCCAATTCAAATCACCTTTACGCCATACGTAGATCAAACCAACAATCAGAATTGCCAGAAAAATCCCCATCTCCACCATAGTAAACCATCCCCATCTCCCATCGGCTGCAATGAGGTATTCGTTTCCAAACACGACAGACCATGGAAAAATAAAGATAAGCTCGACATCAAAAAGTAAAAAGATGAGTGCTATGACGTAGAATCGTGGATTAAATTGAACCCAAGCAGTTCCAACAGTCTCTTCACCACATTCGTACGTACTCTCTTTAATTGGATTAGGCTTCTTTGGAGCAATCAACTTGGCTAAAAAAATCGTCACGCAGACTAACAGGATACCAATAATCCCCATAAGGAGAATAGCTCCATAAGCTGAAAGTTGCGAGGGATGATCGTCCATAACGACAAAATTAACAATAAATTCTATTCTTTCTAAAAATAACCGTCAAATTTAGGTCTAAACAAAACGGAGGGACAACTATAAAAACTATACTTGCCCCTCCGTTCCTTAATCCGGAATCAACTCCCCGAATCTATCTACCAGGCATTTTTGGCATATTACGCATCATTTTTGCTGCCATTGCTGGATTAGACATTTGTTTCATCACTTTACGCATATCCATAAACTGCTTCAACAGCTTATTAACCTCATTAATATCTGTACCAGATCCTTTGGCAATACGCATTCTTCTCTTTTGATCTATTGCATCTGGATTTTCTCTTTCGAAAGGAGTCATTGAATCAATAATCGCTTCAATTGGTTTAAAAGCGTCATCTTCAATTTCCACATCTTTAAGCGCTTTACCCGCCCCCGGTATCATACCGATCAAATCCTTCATATTACCCATCTTCTTGATCTGTTGAATTTGGGATCTAAAATCATTGAAGTCAAACTTATTCTTACGGATTTTCTTCTGAAGCTCCGCAGCCTGTTTTTCATCGAATTGTTGCTGAGCACGTTCTACCAAGGAAACAACGTCACCCATCCCTAAGATACGGGAAGCCATACGTTCAGGATAGAACACATCCAAGGCATCCATCTTCTCCCCAGTACCAATAAATTTAATTGGCTTATTTACAACCGACTTAATAGATAGCGCAGCTCCACCACGAGTATCCCCATCAAGCTTAGTTAATACAACTCCAGTAAAGTCTAACCTATCGTTAAACGCCTTAGCCGTATTGACTGCATCCTGTCCAGTCATAGCATCTACGACAAACAAAATCTCATTTGGTTGAGTCGCATCCTTTACTGCAGTTATCTCATTCATGAGCGCCTCATCGATTGCCAGACGCCCCGCTGTATCTATAATGATAACATTATTACCATTACGTTTACCTTCCTCTACCCCAGCTTTTGCAATTGCGATAGGATCTGTCGAGTTTCTATCTGTATATACAGGTACTCCTACTTGCTCTGCGAGAACCTCTAATTGATCGATCGCTGCAGGACGGTATACGTCACCAGCAACCAAAAGAGGTTTTTTACCTTTCTTATCTTTCAAAAAATTAGCAAGCTTTCCGGTAAACGTAGTTTTACCCGCACCATTCAGACCTGCAATTAGAATAACTGTTGGATTTTTTGATAGATCGAGTTCAGTTACCGAGCCTCCCATTAAAGCGGTCAACTCATCATTCATGATCTTAGTCAACAACTGTCCAGGAGAAATACTACTCAATACATTCTCACCTAATGCCTTTTGTTTGACATCATCTGTAAATGTTTTTGCAGTTTTATAATTCACATCGGCATCCAACAAGGCCTTGCGAATCTCTTTCATCGTCTCAGCGACGTTTATTTCGGTAATATTCCCTTGGCCTTTTAATACCTTAAAGGCTCTATCTAGTTTATCCTGAAGATTTGAAAACATAGTTAATTTTTTGAAACTCTTATGCTAAGTTGCAAAGTTAACAATAATTTGCTTTTTCTCAACCCCTGTATTATACAGAATTGTTTTAACCAGATATACGTCTATCACACAAAAAAGCCGAAACAGTTTTGTCTCGGCTTTTCTTTATTAATTCTATATAAATGAGCGATTATTAATCTCTTCTTCCCAATAGAATAGATGCATAATATAAAAGCGTAACCAACGCAGACAAAGCAGCAATTACATAGGTCATTGCAGCCCATTTCAAAGCATCTTTTGCCCCATCGTGTTCTTCTTGACTATGCGTTACATTAGCCCGGTCCAACCAAGCTAAAGCTCTTTTCGAGGCATCAAACTCAACCGGCAAAGTTATAAAACTAAACACTGTAGTGACCGCTAATGCTGCAACACCTATTTGTAGCAATAAAAAGTTCTCTGAAAAAATAGCCAACATCACACCTATCATCAACGTGAAAGAAACGATTTTCGAAGAAAAGTTGACGATCGGCACCATAGATGAACGAAACTGCAACCATGAATAGGCCGTTGCATGCTGTACAGCATGCCCACATTCGTGTGCAGCCACCGCAGCAGCAGCAACACTACGCCCATGGTATACTTCTGGACTCAAATTGACAGTTCGATCCCCCGGATTATAGTGATCCGTAAGCTGCCCTTCCACCGACACAATATTCACATCATAAATATTATTATCATGCAGCATCTTTTGCGCTATCTCTGCCCCCGATAACCCAGAGGTCAACGGCATTTCCGAATACTTTTTAAACTTATTTTTAAATCTTGTTTGGACAATCATACTAATGATCCCGATAACAATCAATAAAATCCAAATTCCCATATTTTTTTCTTGTTTTTAAATCTATCCTTAAATTATACAAAACCAATT
>JBEBQJ010000017.1:0-42109 GCA_040395455.1 Sphingobacterium yanglingense
GCATAATTCGATTTTGGATACTTTGTAATCACCGATGCCAATGTCGCAAGCTTCGCATCATTGTTTCCTTGTAATCCCTGAATGATACCGCGTTGAAACAAGGCGTAATCCTGGCTCTGCGCATTCGAACTGATCAATCGATCATAATAAGACATTGCCTTACCATAATTCTTCGTTGCGAAATACGAATCCGCCAATCGTGCGATAGCATCATTACGCGTATTGAGCTCTATCCCATCCTTGCCTCCCCCAGCAAGAAAGCGCTCAAAGTAATTAGCTGAAGTATTAAAATTATCATTACGGAAAGCCGCATATGCTAACGCATAGTTTGCATAATGATACACATCTGTATTACGTGCGGCAGGAAGCTGTAAGAACTTATTAAAGCTAGCTACCGCTTCCTTATACTTACGCACTTCATACATCGCCTCAGATTTCCAGTAAGTAGAAAGCGCATAGATCTCTTCGTCAAAACGATTTGCATCCGAACGCATAAACATAGAAATCGCATTCTCAAATGCACGCTCGTTGTAAAACTCCAATCCACGGTAATACGTTACCTTTTGGTAGGCCGATTTAGTCTCACGCGAGGTACGGTCTATAGACTCCAATACATCTACCGCAGCACGGTAACTCTTTGTACTCAATAATATCTCCGCCAATAGCGTATTGGCTTCTTCTTTTCGCTTTGTCTGTGGGTACGCGCCCAAATACTCCTGAATAGCATCAAGTGCGACCTGGTGGAAATCTAATTCATACGAAAGCTTAGCGTAATTGAACAATCCTTCTTCCTTCAATTGCGGATCGAAATCCAACTTTGAAGCTTTAAAGAAAGCATTACGCGCACTTTGCTTATTATCCGTCTTTAAAAAAGCATCCCCCAATGTCACCATCGCACTTTGGTAATAAGCATCAGGCTCCGACAGTTTCTCCAATTCCGTGATGGCTTTTGTATAGTCTTTCAGCTTGTACGCGATATAACCAATCTGATAGCTATCCTGATTATTCTGGGTTTTACCTTGATCTCTGGCCTGGAATCTATCGTAATAATCTTTAGATTTTGTAAGGTCTCCTTTTATAAAATAGGTCGCACCAATAATCCGGAACATTTCAGTCTCGTGCTCCTGTCTCGTTGTCTGCAATATAGGCAGGGCATAACTCAAAACATCGTCGTAACGTTTATCCAAGAAATACAATGCCGTAATATAGTAGGGGTACGTATTCTCGAACGTCTTCGAACCATTCAACCGTTCGAATTCATTCAATGCCGTCTTATACTCGGCATCTAGATAACATAGATAAGCATAATAGTAAATAGATGCCTCTTGATACTGACCTCGGTCATCTTTAAGCTTTTGGAATAATGGTTTTGCAGCTTTATAATCATTAGTCATAAACCGCGCATATCCCAATTTAAATCTATACTCTGTATTCTCTGCACCAGCTAGATTTTTAGAATCGATTTTAGTAAACCACTCTATGGCTTTTACATAATCCTTCTTAGCATAATACGAACGACCGATTTGAAAAAAAGCTGCTTTGGCGTTGGCACTAACTGGATAGTCTTTGATATATTTTAAGAATCGAGCTTCAGCATCAGAATCACCAAGCTCTAAGGCACATACCGCTTGATAAAAACGAACACCTTCTTTCAGTAAAGTCAGTTCTTCAGTCTCATCCGACTGTAGCGTAGACTTGGTACGCAATTCCTCGACTTTATCAAATTGCTTTGCTGCAGAACTATACTTACCCCTTTCAAATAATTCTAACCCCGTCTTATAAGCTTTATTAATATCTTGCCAAGCTGTCTGTTGACCAAACGTCGGCAAAGTCATTAAGCTTAACGCGACCCCTAATCCATAAATCTTTTTGTACATATCGGTGCTTAAATCTTTATATATGTGTTATAAATTCTAATGGTAATCTGACTTCACCACTTATTATGCCAGAATTCTCTCCCAAATTGATACTTCTATTCAGTATACTAAATTAAGGCATCAATATCAAGTTTTCCCCAAAAGTTCTTAACATCTGTTAACAACCGCCTATCCCCCTTTATAAATTCCTAAGAACTATTTCCAGAAAGATAAAAATAAAGCCATCAATATCTTGATGGCCTTTATATATTTAACAAAGGTTTAACACCCGTTAACCTCTTTTTCCAGCCAATAAATAAAGTACAGCCATACGTACTGCAACACCGTTTTCGACCTGATCCAAAATAATCGAGTGCTTACTATCGGCAACATCCGAAGTAATCTCCACCCCCCTATTAATCGGTCCAGGATGCATAATGGTAATTTCTTTATTGAGCGAATCTAAAATCTCTTTATTCAAGCCGTACAGCATCGAATACTCACGCAACGACGGGAAATAAGCGATATCTTGTCTTTCTAACTGAATCCGCAACATATTAGCGACATCACACCAATTCAATGCTTTCAATAGGTCGTGCTCGACTCGAACGCCCAAGGAAGTAATATATTTCGGAATCAATGTTGTCGGACCACACACCATCACTTCTGCTCCTTGCTTCTGCAGACAAAGGATATTGGAGAGGGCTACGCGCGAGTGCAGAATATCGCCTATGATAGCAACCTTACGACCAGCCACATCACCATAACGCTCACGTATAGAGAAAGAATCCAACAGCGCCTGGGTCGGATGCTCATGCGCACCATCACCCGCATTGACAATCTGCGCGTCAACATGTCGACTTAAAAACACACCAGCACCAGCATAGGGATGACGCATTACAATCATATCCACCTTCATAGCCAATATATTATTGACCGTATCAATCAGAGTCTCCCCTTTACTGACCGAAGAAGAAGAGGCTGCAAAATTAATAGTATCGGCAGACAAACGCTTTTCAGCCAGCTCAAACGACAAACGTGTGCGGGTAGAATTCTCAAAAAAAACATTCGCGATTGTAATATCACGTAAAGAAGGTACTTTTTTTATAGGCCTATTCAAGACATCCTTAAAATTTGCGGCTGTATCTAGAATAAGTTGGATATCATTTTCAGTCAGGTCCTTGATACCGAGTAGATGTCGTGTACTTAACTGTTCTGTTGTTGTTGGCATGGTCTGCAAATATATATACTGAACACTTATTTTTTCTCTGTAATTAGCTCGATACTATCTTCGTTATCGACCTCTTCCCAACTCACGATTACTTTTTGAGAGTCGATAGAATCTACCTGTATCCCGATATAATCAGGCTGTATAGGAATCTGTCTGGAGAAACGACGATCTACCAACACCAGCAATTCTATTGTTTCCGAGCGCCCGAAAGCCTGTATAGCATCCATTGCCGAGCGAATCGTACGTCCCGTCCATAACACATCGTCCACAAAAATAACATTCTTACCCTCGACGATAAAATCAATATGTGTACTATTGGCTAATAATGGACTTCCCCCCTTCATACGAAAGTCGTCCCTAAAAAACGTTATATCCAAAATACCGGTATCAATATCCCGACCCACCATTTCTTTCAGCTCTTTCGCAATCCTATTCGCCAGATATGTTCCTCTAGGTTGGATTCCGATCAATGCAGCATTACTAAAATCACCGTGGTTTTCAATCAATTGTTGACACAATCGTTTGATTGTAATTTGAAACTTGGGACCGTCTAATAAAATAGATTGTTTCATCAGAATAAGTTGTTTATAACGCTGACACGAAACAAGTTACACAAGCTCATCCGTGGCGTTTGTTTGCTTCTCCATTTTTCAAGGCATTTACGATGGATTGCACCATACGTTCATAACCTTTCTATCATGGGATTATTAAGGCAAAAATAGGCTTTTTTTCTTAAAGTGTCTATATTTTTATCGGTAGAATGCACAAACAAAAAAGCCATCTATTACAGATGGCTTCCTTGCTTTTTCAATGTTTTTTTCAATCTACTGACCTCCGAAAAAGTAACCAAACTCTTTCATCAACCCATCGACCGCTTTTTGTACATCAGGATCTTTACTCTCGTCTGCAATCATCTTATAACGCTGCAATCCCATCAATCCTAATCTTACATTCCGCTCAGAACCGAGATTCGTCAACAACTTATTAGAAGTATAATAACGCATATTTTCTCCTATAAAAGTTAGATTTCTCAATGCAATCTCCTTCGCTTTTGCAGATTCACCAGTCTTATACATCGCATCCACCAACAAAACATAGCTCATCGGCTCACTCATTTGGAATGTACGCTTCGGCATATTCTCATATGCATTGACCACTACCTTACGTGCTTCCTCTTTTTTACCCTCATGCAATAGATTCTGAGCTGTCTCTCCAAAAATCGAACTCACATAAAGACTGATGTAACGGTACGAATCTGGATCTAGATACGAAGAACCAGACATATTGCCCCACTTATATTTATTGATAATCGTATTGTAGACACCATCCACATCCGTAACAGGAGCGAATCCATCTTCAGACTCGTTACTTCCTGTATTAATAGGCATCAAACGCATTGCAAAACCTTCCGACACCAAATATTTATCCAATCCGATATAATTCACTTCAGGTGTAGTTGACGTAAAATAAATCGGACGCTTCCAGTTATTATTCGCCAACATCGCCATAATAGACAATTCTGCACGGCTTACATAATTCATCGAGTAGGTCCATTCCATCGTATCCACGATTGCATCTTCCCAGCCTTTAGGCACCACCTTGTTGGCCAACACAGCGTTCTTGTCGACCGTGAGTTTCATATTCTTAGTCGGCAATAAGTTCACCCAATCACCGCCTTGAAGTTGCACCTTATTCTGTGCATTATCCGACAGCATGACATCCAACAGATCACGGACTTCGATATGTCCAGGAATCTGAAAATCTTGATAATAGATTACATCACGCACACCATCCTTAAATTTCTCAGGATCAATATCAATAGGCAATGCATCCGCATCGTTCACCTTTTCCAACATCTGGCGCATATACCAATCTGAAGATAACAAACTTAGGTTAACGACACGTACGTCCGTTCTAAATCCCTCTACTTCCTGCACATACCACAATGGGTAGGTATCATTATCTCCATAACTAAATAAAATAGCATTGGGAGCACAGGACTCCAGATAATTTCGGGCCATATCCCTGGCCAAAAATTTATGCGAACGATCATGATCATCCCAGTTCTGCGAAGCCAACAACACCGGCCCGGCAAATACCCCTACAACCGTAGCCACCACCCCCGCAGTCTTTGCAGAAACTTTTTTCGTTAAGAAATCAGCTATAGCCAATACACCTAGTCCCACCCAAATCGAGAACGCATAAAAAGACCCAGCATAAGCATAGTCACGCTCACGTGGTTGCAACGGAGATTGATTCAGATACAAAACAATAGCCAGTCCTGTAAAGAAGAATAACAGGAACACCACTCCAGCATCGCGTTGGTTTTTGCCAAAATGCCAATATGCCCCTACTAATCCCAACAGCAATGGCAAAAAGAAATACGTATTTCGTGCCGGATTTTCCTTCTCTGAAGTCGGCAGATCATACTGCCCTCCGATTAATGCATTATCGATAGGCTTTATTCCAGAGATCCAATTTCCTTCCAATACAGAGCCATGACCTTGAACATCATTCTGTCTACCTGCAAAGTTCCACATAAAGTATCGACCGTACATGTGGCCAATTTGATAACCAAAAAAGAATTTAAGGTTGTCTGCGAACGTAGGCTGCTCATTTGGCCCTAGGCCCAAGTATTGCCTATAAAACGCTGGGTGATCCCCTTTTTCGCTATAAATACGAGGGAAAAGCGTCTCCCGATCATATTTATAATCCGTCTTAGTCTTAGCAACGACATATTTATCCTTATCTTTTCGGTATATCTTACCTGACTCCGAGATATCGGTAAGTTTAGCATCAAAAAAACGTCCTTTGAACAAAGGCTCATCACCATATTGTTCGCGGTTCAGGTAGCTCAAGAAGCTAAACACATTATCCGGATCAGAATTATTTAAAGTTGGGTTAGCCTTGGCGCGAATCAAAATCATAGCGAATGAACTATAGCCGAAAATGACAAAGCCCAAAGAAATCAAAGCAATATTAAGAAGTGGTTTTACCTTCTTGATAGAATACCAAATTCCATACACCAAACCGCCAACAACCAACAAAGCAAAGAATGTAACCCCGCTACCGAATCCTAACCCCAATGTATTCACAAAGAATAAATCGGCAAAGGCCGCGAATTTAATAAGATACTGAATCACTCCCCACAAGATTAATGCAAGAACAATAACACCAATAAGAAGGGATTTAACCACACCTTTGGTTGTTACCTCTTTTGTTCTTCTCACATAAATAACCAAAGCTATAGCCGGGATGACCAACAAATTCAGTAAGTGAACACCGATAGAGAGCCCCATCACGTAAGCAATTAAGATCAACCATCGATCTGCACCCTGCTCATCGGCCCGGACTTCCCATTTCAGAATCGCCCAGAACACGACAGCCGTACACAACGACGACATCGCATACACCTCCGATTCTACAGCAGAGAACCAGAAGGTATCTGTAAACGCGTAGGCCAATGCACCAACAACCCCTGCTCCCATAACACGTATCATGTCGCTCTCATTAAGAGGCACACTGAGATCAGCCTTACCTAGAAATATTTTACGCCCTAGTGCAGTAATAGACCAAAACAAAAACAGAATCGTCAGTCCCGAACAGACCGCCGAGCCAATATTCATCCAAAATGCAATCTGCATTTTATCACCTAGCGCTAGATTCGAAAACAGGTTCTGTATCATCAAAAACAGTGGAGCTCCTGGCTGGTGAACAATCTGCATCTTATAGGCAGAAGCAATAAATTCACCACAATCCCACCAGCTTGCTGTGCGTTCGGCAGTCAGGACATAAGCTAGCGTCGCTATTATAGCGCAGGCCCATCCCAATAGGTTATTAATCTTATTATAATTCATCATACTTTAATTGCATTCACTAAATCGTCATAGGACATAAACAACAATGTACACCTACTCCGACGAAAATAAAGACTTGTCTCCAAAATGAAGTACAATTATATACAGTCATTTTAGAACAATGTCCAAACTTCGCTTCGAAAATAAGGAATACATCGTTACAAAAGAATAACAAATTGATATTTTAACAGAGTTTAATCCTTCAAACTTGGAGATTTCAGAAACCGCTTTCCCGACATCAAAAAATATTGAGCTGATAATCAGCACAAATCAAAATTAAAGCAAAAAAGTTTTGCAGTTATAGAAAACAGCTGTATATTTGCATCATCAAACACGGAAACAACGACACAAAATGCTTGATAAAAAGAATGATTGTCCGATAGTATAAGGGTAGTACGACAGTTTTTGGTACTGTTTGTCTTGGTTCGAATCCAGGTCGGACAACAAAAGAGAGTTACAAATGTAACTCTCTTTTTTGTTTTATACCACTCCCATTACAACACAAATAGAAGCACTATGTTTGGCTTTTTATTTCGCTATCAATTCTATACCTTTGCCAAAACATTTTAGATACAAATATATTTAAACCATGCCTTTGCAATTTAACACGGTTAAATTATTTGCTGGTTCTGGCACACAAGAACTTGCAGAAAAAATCTCTACATCCTTCGGTAAACCACTAGGAGACAAGACACTCGCTAAATTCAGTGATGGAGAGATTCAGCCCTTCTACAACGAATCAGTCCGCGGTGCTGACTTATTCCTAATCCAATCTACCAATCAGCCAACAGACAATCTTTTTGAATTACTGTTGATGATTGATGCTGCAAAAAGAGCCTCTGCGCACTACATTACGGCTGTCGTTCCTTACTTTGGTTATGCTCGTCAAGACCGCAAGGACAAACCCCGTGTTGCTATTGGAGCCAAGATGATTGCAAACCTTATCACTGCAGCAGGAGCCCACCGCATCATGACGATGGATTTACATGCCGCCCAAATCCAAGGTTTTTTTGACATCCCTGTAGACCATTTAGATGGATCAGTGATTTTCGTACCTTACATCAAGTCCTTAAATCTTCCGAATCTGACTATAGCTTCTCCAGATATGGGTGGTTCTTATCGTGCGCGTACCTTTGCTAAGTTTTTTAATGCTGAAGTAATCATCTGTGATAAACGTCGTAAACGTGCCAACGAAATTGAGTCAATGTCTATTATCGGTGACGTTACAGGTCAAGACGTTGTATTGATGGATGATATATGTGACACCGCTGGCACACTATCTAAGGCTGCTGCATTAATCATGGAAAATGGAGCAAACTCTGTAAGAGCAGTATGTACACACGCCGTATTATCAGGCAAGGCTTACGAGACTATTGAAAACTCAGTATTAACAGAAATGATTGTAACGGATACAATCCAGTTAGATCCGGAAAGGTCGAAAGCTTGTTCTAAAATAAAAGTATTATCTACCGCAGACCTATTTGCAAAAGCAATTAAAAGTGTAAATGAGCACGCCTCTATCGCTGAATTATTTGCTGTAGATTAAAATTAAATAGTATATTACAGAATACAAGAAGGCCATCTGCTAAAAAGCGAATGGCCTCTTTTCATATATAGTTAGTGTGTTAACAGGCTTTTAACCTACTTTTACAAAAAACATACCACAATAGCGATTCCTGAAAAAACACCTGTTCAAACACGTAAAAACACCTGCGACATTACATTTCAACAAGAGAGCCGTCCCAAACTCGGAAACGGCTCCACCTTGAATATCGATCTATATCTCTGCTAGGCTTAAAGACGCTTTACACGGATATTTCTAAAAAAGACTTCTGTACCATGTCCCAAGAACGCAATGTGTCCTTTTGTCACATCCAATCCAGGATGTTTTTTACCATCAGCTGGTCCATCTTTTGTAGCCGCCTTAATATCTCCATCAACAACCACCTGTCCGTTTACAGTAACTTTAATTCTGCTCCCTTCTACACGGATTTCCTCCTCGTTCCACTCACCTAAAGGCTTTAAAGAACCTCTTTTCGCAGCGATTATACCATATACAGAACCATGATATTGATATGGCTTCAATTTACTATAAACCTCCGCATTATCATCAAGGATCTGGATCTCATGGCCCAGGTAAGCCGCATCGCCTTCCAAAGGAGCGCGTATTCCCACTCCATTATTGGCGCCTGCTGTCAATTTAAACTCAAACCTATACACAAAATCACCATACTCTTCTTTCGTATAGATATTCTTTCCAAATTTTGCCGCAGGATTTGAACGCAACACGCCCTCTTCATTGATTTCATAGGCAGGAGAAGAGGTCCATTTATCTAGATTCGTTCCGTCAAAAAGCATTTCAAAGCCTTCAGATTTCTCTTTTTCACTCAAAGAATAAACTACCTTGCGTGGCAATTCCTTTAAATAAACATCCCTATACCATACTCTTGAACCGTGCGCCTGTAATTCGATTTGTTCTGTAGGGAATATAGATTGGTTCCTGTCCCAGTAGTTCTCCAAAGGCACATTATCTACAACCAACTCTCCGTTAAGCCATACCCACACATTCTCACCCACCATACGAATCTTAAAGTTATTCCATTCGCCCAATGCGTTGTCCGCAACTTTTAAAGGTTTCGAATTCGACTTATTATTATAAAGGCCTCCAGACCCAACTTGTGCCCCCACGTTGGTTCTGGAGATATCCCAGATCTGCACCTGAGGAGTACCTCGCAAATAAACACCAGCATCGGGCTCCTTACCATTCTTATCCAATTTCCAATCAAGCAACATTTCAAAATCGCCATATTGTTTGATTGTAGCAATATTATCACCATGTCCAGAAAAAACAAGATCACCATCAATCGCAGACCAGCTTTCACGCATTTTCTTATCAGCTTCCAATTGTTTTTGCTCCAACTCCTTAGGGCTCATCTTTGAGCGCTTTATCGGATTCTCAACTAATCCTTTCCAGCCCGTAAGATCCTTGCCATTAAAAAGGGAAACATACCCTTCTTTAGAAGGCATCTCTGTCAAGTGACGAACGATTGCCTCTTTTAGGTAAGAACTTTCACTTCCCGAAAGATTACTTTTTGCACGCTCTAACCAATTACGGACATCTGTACCTACAAACTCTTTGTTATCCATGATGATATTCATCACCACATCAGTAGCAGCTCCTTTCAAATCAGCGTCATCCAAATACTTGCTCGCAAAAACTAACGCAGGATATGTCCCAACCGCCTTCATTCCTGAAAGCGCGGCACTTCTTTGCTCTTTTGTCTGTGCATATCCAAACGCATCTCTTAACAAGAGTGCCTTTTGTTCATTTTTAATCTGACTCGCATTCAACTGTTTGATAAACCCTGTAAATACTGTCTTAAATGCAGCTCCATCTTTCTCCGTGCGAAGCAAATTAGTAAGCGCATCCAATGACGATGTATTAGACCAGGTTGCCAATGCTTTTACCGCATCTGCCTTCAGAGGGTTATCAGCACCTAAATAACCACTAACTGTCTGAAGAGACTCTGCGCCCCCCTCTCCTGCAAACACAGGAAATAATCGAGCAGCAGAAGGCGCTTGTGATCTTGAAATATTTGCCGATAGGCGCTGGATTATTGCAGCTTTATCTTTGTTGTTTCGTAATGCCACAATCGCCGCTTCCTGTGCAGATTTAATCTCCGTTCCTTTCGCCGTCCCCAACACCTTTATCACCGCCTCAAAATCTTCATCATTGACCACATTTGGCAATGCCTTATAAGCTGCAGCACGCACGGCAGGACTTCCCTGTTCAATTAGGGCAAATACCTCTTTAGAAGAATTTTTGTCCGAACGTTTCGATAGAACATCCAACAAAGCGATTTTAGTTTTCTCATCCGCATTAGGCAGTGCTTTATTAATTTCAGCAACTGTCTGAGCTCCATTTCCTGTTAGTAAAAGCGTTTTCAAAACGCCTGCTTCAGCATCACTTGCGGCAGCCAATTGTTTGATAACAAACGAGGTATTTGTACCTTTAGTCAATGCAGACAAGGTATTGTAAGCTGCAATACGGGCATCTGCATCTTTAACACTTTTCAAACTCTTCTCAATTACCGGAATAGCCGCAGTTGCATCCTTCTTCTTCAGAAAGTTCAAAACACTTTCCTGGGACTCCGGAGAAAGCTTCGTCAACGAGGAAGCGATTTTCTTGACATCCGAAGAGGTTGCATCGTTCCCCAATAAGCCTAGTGCTACATTTCGTAAAATGGCATTGTCATCAGTAGACAACTTTAGCAGATTCTTTTTCTGCTTAGCTGGTTCTATACGATTCATTAATTCCAAAGCAGCAACACGTGCTCCTATCGCTTTCGGATCAGATGCCTCTGTAAAAACAGCCGAAGACAACTTATACGCTAAATCTTTTTTGCCATTACCTGCCAAGACATTTGCATATTCCAACGTCAATGCTGCGACATTAGATTTATCAAAAGCATAATTTACAGACTTGGCTTTTCCATAGAAAGTATCATAAGACTTTTCGCCACCAATCTTACTCAGAGTAGTCAATGCATTACGTTGAAAATTTTCAGACTGATATTGCCCAATCAGAGCAAGCACACGTGCTTCTGCATCTTTCGACTGAAGCTCACCAAGAGCTCCAATGATTGCTGTGGCAGACTGTTCACTCACATTACCCGCCAGAGCCTTGTTTAATGCAGCTGCTGCCTCCGGAGTATGAATAGCACTTAACACCCGAGCAGCCTTTTCTGAAAAATAAGCATCTGTTAAATAAGTTGAAACTTGCTCCACTGACTCATTTTTAGCGCAGAATTTAAGTAATTCGAAGACAAAAGCTTTATTATTTTTATCTTTCAAGTTATCCAAAGCACTTAATAATCCTTTTGCATATTTTTCACGCAAAGCATCCCTACCAGGCTGCATTACATAAAAGGCATAGGAATTCGTTGCGTACTCTATTGATGCATTATTCCCACCTTGTGGTTTCAACCCCTTCAATAGTGCTGCAACATCTTCAGCAGTAAATCCCTCTAATTCCTTCATCGCTGCCAAGAACTTCGATTGTTCTGCGGCGGGTTGCTGAGCCAGCACATCCGCAATCTTCGTAGCGGTTGTTCTGTTAGCAGGCTGTTGTGCATAGGATGCTGTCTGCAACAACAACAATATAGATATTGTATTAAAAATCTTCTTCATGTGTTTATTTCAGGTTAGAAAGTCCAAGGGCCTCTCATAGGTTGGTTGATCAAGCGGTTAGCAACCTCGTCATTTACAAATTCTTGTTTGGCTGAATCAAAATGTAATGTTCTATTCAAACGCAGTGCTGCCAATCCAAGATTAACCAGCGTACATGAGTAGTACCCATTATCTTCATTGAGTGCAAATTTCTGTCTTGTACGTACAGCTTCAACAAAATCTGTCATCTGCGGGGCAGGATCCGGATACTGTGCCAACTTGCGTTCCAAATCAGGAATATCAGAAACAAATCCTCTAAACAGCTTCCCTTTAGGTCCTTCTATATACGCTTTACCGACTTCAGTTCCCTCTCCATCAAGTATAATCTGACATCCATCTGCATAGGTATAAGTAATTTTACGCCATATTCCTACCGCATCAGAATGTTGTTGAGGAGCATCGACTTCAATCTTCACTGGACTTTCTCCATCTTTCCCAAGAAAATATTGTACAGGATCCAAATAATGCTGTCCCATATCACCCAATCCTCCACCATCGTAATCCCAATATCCACGGAACGTCGTGTGCACACGATGTGTACTATACGGTTTATAAGGTGCTGGCCCCAACCACATATCATAATCCAACTCTTTAGGAGCTTGCTCAACAGGCAGATTCTCTTTACCTACCCAATAAAACTTCCAATCAAATCCAGTATGCTTACTAATGGTAACCTTTAAAGGCCATCCCAGCATCCCTGTATCAACAACTTTCTTAATCTTTTTTACGGGCACATTCATGCCATAAAAATTAGCATCAAAGCGGAACCACGTGTTTAATCTAAAAATGTTACCATGTTGTGCAACTGCTTCCTTGACCTTCTTTCCTTCACCGATTGTCCTTGTCATTGGTTTCTCGCACCAAATGTCCTTACCCGAACGGGCAGCTTCCAAAGCCATTAGACCATGCCAATGAGGAGGTGTAGCGATATGCACAATATCTACTTCTGGATTAGAAATCAAATCGCGAAAGTCATGATGTTCCTTAATTCCACCTCCCAAAGCCTTTTGCGCTACAGCCAAGTGCCTCGTATCGACATCACAGATAGCGACCGTCTTAGTACCCGCGTATTTGAAATGTCCACGCCCCATAGATCCGACGCCAATCACCCCTTTTGTCAAATGATCACTCGGAGCAAGGTATCCCTTCCCTAGTACAAACCGAGGCACAATAGTGAATGCCGCGGCTCCAATCAATGACTTCTTGATAAAATCACGTCTTGAAGTATGTTGTTTTTCCATGTTTATTATGATTATTTTAGGTTCCCAAGCTTTAAAGTTAATTGTTTTTTTTAGACAACTCAAATATAAATTGATAAAATTTTTAATGAAGAAAAAAAACACACCTAAGTGACGCGACCTACACAACAAAACAACTCTTGATAATTTAGACTTTTATTATTATTTTTGCACCTCAAAATTTAATTTTTAAAAACATGAAATCAATTGCTATTAGCGGTTCTCTTAGAAAGAACGTAGGGAAAAGAGATGCAAAAGAATTGCGTTATGAAGGACAAGTTCCTGCAGTTCTTTACGGTGGTACAACACAAACTCACCTTTCTGTATCCGCAGCTGATTTGAAACCAGTTCTTTACACTGCAGATGTAGTTTTCGTCGAATTAAACATCGATGGTAAAAAAGTAAGAGCTATCGTTCAAGAAGCACAATTCCACCCATTGACTGACCTAGTTACTCACATTGACTTTTTAGAGTTATTTGATGACAAAGAAGTTTCTGTAAACATTCCAATCAAATTGACAGGAACTTCTCCAGGTGTTAAAATGGGGGGTAAATTAGTTCAAAAACTACGTAAACTACGCGTCAAAGCATTACCTAACAACCTTCCTCAGGAAATCACTGTTCCTATGGAATCTTTGGAAGTTGGTAAATCTTTCCGTGTACGTCAAGTAGAGTTAGAGAATGCTAAAGTATTAAACAACTCAGACGATACAATCGTTTCAGTAATTATGTCTCGTGCTTTACGTCAAGCAGAGCAAGAAGCAGCAAAAGCTGCTCAAGGAGGCAAGAAAAAATAATTATTACTAGCAAAGTATTAGTTAAACAAAAGCACTGGAACCCCCAGTGCTTTTTCTTTTTACCACACCAATACCAAATGATAAATACTATGCTTACTTTTGCATCATGAATTTTTTAATCGTTGGTCTAGGGAATATTGGGAAAGAATATGCCGATACCCGGCACAATATAGGTTTTATGGTAGCAGATGAATTAGCAAACCAGGCAGGATCTACTTGGTCTACGCTAAAACATGCCTATTATAGTGAATTCAAACAGCGGGGACATAATGTATATGTTATAAAACCCACTACTTATATGAACTTGAGTGGCAAAGCGGTCAACTATTGGATGCAACAGCTAAAGGTTCCAATCCAAAATGTAATGGTAATCGTAGACGATCTAGCAATACCATTTGGCTCCTTACGGATAAAACCCAAAGGCTCGGCTGCAGGACACAATGGCTTAAAATCTATAGAAGCCTTATGCGGAGGCCAAACTTACCCAAGGTTACGTTTTGGAATCGGAGACAACTATCCTAAAGGAAGGCAGGTTGACTATGTATTAGGCCCTTTTGACAAAGATGAACAAAGAGAACTTCCTGCTTTAATAGAGCACTCGGTCAAAATGATACACAGCTTTGTCAATATCGGCATCGAACTGACAATGACCAATCTCAACACGAAATAGGATAAAAAGGGGCGGCATAAGCCCCCTCCTTATTCTATCTCCCCCATCAATTACTACCTTTTTTGGTAACCACCTTTATTACACCGTCTTTGCCTAGCTCTCCATAGGCAGCAGTAGCTTGTTCATCCTTTAAGACCACAACAGACTCTAATCCACTCACATCCAACAACTTTAAATCAAACCCTGAAGGTTGTATTTTTCCATCAATCACAACAAGAGGCTTCATCAATATCCCCCCTTCTGTTATAGAAAGTACATTTCCGCCGTTCTTGATGGTAGATGTATTCTTATAAGACACACCTTCTTCAATCGGCTTATCACTTTCTGTATCAGTCCTCCCCTTCTTTGTAGTAACTGATATAACTCCATTCTTAGCTTTTTCTCCATAAAGACTCACTGCTGCTTTATTTTTAATTATAGACATGCTTTCAATATTATCAGGAGAGATAGAATTAACAGCATGACTATTCCTCACAACATTTCCATCAACAACAAATAAAGGTGGTTCATTTTCTCCATAAAGTGTATTTACACCACGAATCATAACTTGTCCCAATCCCGCTTTTACCGTATCCCTACCTATTGACACCGGAGGCTTACCATAAAGACGCTGAGTCACAGTACCTTCTTTTGCTTTCACCAAAACCACCCCATCTTTCGCTTTATCGCCATATAAAGCAATAGCCTGTTCTCCTTTAAAAACATTTATACTCTCGATATCGTTCGGATTCAACTGCGCTATATTCCCGTAATAACGCAGCCCATCTACAAAAAGAAGAGGCTCTACTTCCCTCCTAGATACTACATTTAATGCAGAACCTGTCAGCAAGCCCGCTATATCGCCCTGTACAATAGCTCCAGAAGTACTAACCGTTGAATCGGACATAGCACTACGCTCCGCTTTTTGTTGTCTGATGGTATCCTTTGAGTATGTCAGTTGCTGCACCACAACTTTAGGCAACACCACATCAACCGGAACC
Source organism: Sphingobacterium yanglingense (assembly GCA_040395455.1). GTDB lineage: Bacteria > Bacteroidota > Bacteroidia > Sphingobacteriales > Sphingobacteriaceae > Sphingobacterium > Sphingobacterium yanglingense_A. The sequence continues at coordinate 15,859 of JBEBQJ010000017.1, forward strand.
TCTTTAATCCGCTCGACCAATTCTTCTATTTTATCATCAGCCTTACTTGCTGTAAAGCTAGCTCCTACCAATAACAAGACAGGCAGCAGAAAAGCATACTTACTTAACTCTATTTTTGAAGAGCGTTTTTTATTCATCATCATAATGCGTTTTTTAAAGGTTTTAAAATTAAACTGATTACCGACCCCTACGGCAACACCTTGTTTGGTTACCGTTAGCAAAGAATATTGATAGGCCTGTCGATCCACGCCTTTGTCCAGCACCTGTTGATCAGTCAGGAATTCCAGATTCTGACGTACAGCTCTCCGCATAAGCCATACAAAGGGATTATACCAGCATCCTATCAAAAGGACTTCAAATAACAAAATATCAACCGTGTGAAGCCCTTTAACATGAATATCCTCATGCTTAAAAATATCATACAACTCAGAGTCATCATGTTGATCCTGATGCACGTATATCTTATTAAAAAAAGAGAATGGAACAATGGGAAACATCACATTTCGAAAAAAGTAATCCTTCCATCTCGATAGCTTTGAATACCGATGTATCCGCATAAGGCTTAGCAACTGTATGCTCAATTTGAACAACAGCACGACTGCTCCGATGCCCAAAACCACCAACAACAGGTGACCTACAGAAAACACCTCTACAATCTGCTCTGGAAGATAGTACTCCACATACTCCCACATAACACCTATTGATAAGCCCTCAGTACCGCGAAACCAACTGGCAATATCTAAAAATGGATAGACCAAAGAATATAGACCACCTATTAAAAGATAAACTCTATTCAAGCTATAAAAAGTTAGCCCTTTCAACAATAGCATATAGCCTAAAAACACGATAGCCAACAAAAGGTTAACCTGTAGAACGTATGTCAATACACTTTCCATAATGTTATTGTATATAATTTTTCACCTAATTAGTGCGATGATTAGGACTGACCATTTTTAATCATCTCCATTATTTCCTTCAATTCATCTTCTGAAAGTTTCTCTTCCTTCACAAAAAAAGAAACCATCTCTTTATAAGAATTTCGAAAATAATCTCCGACAAAAGAATTCATATACTTAGCCTTATACTCCTCGGTCGAGATCAGTGGTTCATACCGCTTCGCATTAGCGTAGGCAACCGGCCTGACATAGCCCTTCTTAACAAGATTCTTAATTGTCGAAGCCAATGTTGTATAAGGCACAGGATCTCCCTTTAGATTATCCAAAATCTCCTTTATAAAGCCCCCTTTTAGTTGCCATATAGACAACATGGCCTCTTCTTCCTGTATCGTTAATTTCTCAAGTTCCATATAATTAAATTACTAACACTTCGCAAGTCTACGAAAAAATCGTAACAATCAAAATTATTTTAACTTTTTTTGCACACAGCTTCACATCATTATAATGATTAAGACAACTTGTTTAAATAAATAAATTATTGGCAGAAACGAATATCAACATCAAAGCAAAATCTGACAACTTGATAATTTTGACCAACAAATGTCATTTAAAATGTAAAGCATGGGTTGTTTTGTCATTCATTTTTATATTTTTGTGAATACACATAGAAATTTGATTATGTCTGAAACAGCATCCTTTACCTTAGATGGCAATAAGTTTGAATTTCCAGTTATAACGGGAACAGAAAATGAAAAAGCCATTGATATTTCGAAATTGAGAGATCAATCAGGATACATTACATTAGATCCTGGTTTCAAAAATACGGGCGCTACTAAAAGCGCAATAACCTTTTTAGATGGTGAAAAAGGAGTATTAAAATACCGAGGTTACAAAATTGAAGACCTTGCTGAGAAGTCTACATTTTTAGAAGTTGCTTATTTGTTAATCTTTGGCAATCTGCCTTCTAAAGAAGTTTTAGAACAATTCAGAACGGATATCAAGAAGCAAATGATGGTACACGAAGACATGAAAATGTTCTTCTCTGGATTTCCATCTAAATCCCATCCTATGGGACAATTATCCTGTCTTGTTGGTGCGTTGTCAGCATTCTATCCTGAATCACTGAATCCCAATCAATCAGAAGAAGAAGAATACAAAACAATTATCAACCTCCTAGGTAAGATGCCAACAATCGTATCTTGGATTCAAAAGAAATCATTGGGTCATCCTGTTGTATACCCTAAAAAAGATTTAGGCTATATCGACAACTTCATGAACATGATTTTTGGAGAAGTTAATTGCGACAAAATATTTGATGAAGCAGTATTAGATGCAATGCGTATCTTATTGATTCTTCATGCGGATCACGAGCAGAACTGTTCAACATCTACAGTCCGTATCGTAGGTTCATCAAACGCGAACTTATATGCATCTGTCTCTGCAGGTATCAATGCCCTTTGGGGTCCACTTCACGGAGGTGCCAATCAAGCAGTAATCGAAATGCTGGAAGACATCAAAAATGATGGTGGCGATGTAGAGAAGTACCTAGCGAAAGCCAAAGATAAAAACGATCCGTTCCGTCTAATGGGCTTTGGTCACCGCGTATATAAAAACTTTGACCCTCGTGCCAAAATCATTAAAAAAGCATGTGACGATGTATTGGAAAAACTAGGTGTAGAAGACCCTGTTCTAGATATCGCAAAAGGGCTAGAAAAAGCAGCGCTTAGTGATCAGTACTTTATTGATAGAAAATTATACCCGAATGTTGATTTTTACTCAGGTATTATCTACCGTGCATTAGGCTTTAAATCAGATATGTTTACTGTATTATTTGCTTTGGGCCGTCTTCCGGGATGGATTGCACAGTGGAAAGAAATGCGTGACAACAAAGAACCTATCGGACGTCCTAGACAAGTCTATACAGGTGAAACAGACCGCACGTACCCAGACGATACACAACGTTAAGAAATGAAAAAGGCAGAAATTAATTTCTGCCTTTTTCATTTCTATTCACCGTCTTTCTCCCCATCTTTCCACCATTCACTACTCTTCAAATCATCGATTTCACGTCGGTCCCTTTTTGTTGGTCTTCCCGTACCTCTATCTCTTTTCAGAATAGGAGCATGAAATGTTGACTTAAAACCATATGTTTCTTCAAGCGGTGTCTTATCCTCGTAATTTTCTGCAGCAATCTTTGCATCCCCTCTCCTTTCCAGCAGACCTGTCACCAATATTACTTTTCTTTCAATACCTTTCTGAATCGAATACGTCTCGCCTAATTTCACAACATAGGAAGGTTTCACATTAGTACCATTCAGCTTGACACGTCCCGCCTTACATGCTTCTGTTGCTAGACTACGCGTCTTAAATATCCGGATTGCCCATAAATACTTATCAATCCGTAGTTTTTCATTTTCACTCGCCATAAAGCAAAAATACCGCTTTGTAGAACAAAAAAGAAATGCTAAAAACCGTATCTCTCAGATGCTCCACTTATTACCCTCCTAATATTTAGGCTACATATTGATGAATACAAAGCATTTTTCTAAGTTTGTAGTTGACAATTAATCATTACTAACACGATATAAAAATGCAAAATCTGCAAAAACTAGTCGAAGAAGCTTGGGAAGAAAGGCACCTTTTAGATTTCAAAGAATATTTTGAAGCCATACAAACCGTTATCATGAAACTAGATAATGGCGAACTACGCGTAGCAGAACCCGTAGGAGATCGCTGGCATGTAAATGATTGGATAAAGAAAGCAGTTATATTATATTTCCCTATCCGTGAGATGCAAGAGATTGACAACAAGCCTTTCGTCTACCACGATAAAATGAAACTGAAGACCAACTATAAGGAGCTTGGCGTCCGTGTAGTACCTGGCGCTTCGGCACGTTACGGTGCTTATCTGGCCAAAGGCGTGATCATGATGCCTTCTTATGTAAATATAGGAGCTTATGTTGGCGAAGGCACAATGGTCGATACCTGGGCTACTGTAGGCTCTTGCGCACAGATTGGAAAACATGTCCACCTTTCCGGTGGTGTAGGTATTGGAGGTGTATTAGAACCTGTACAAGCCGCTCCTGTCATCATCGAAGACAACGTATTTGTAGGATCCCGTGTTATCGTAGTAGAAGGAGTTCATGTAGAGTCAGAAGCTGTTTTAGGTGCCAATGTCGTATTGACAGCCTCGACAAAAATTATAGATGTATCCGGTACAGAACCGATTGAATACAAAGGCCGGGTACCAGCTCGTTCGGTTGTCATTCCTGGCACATATACTAAAAAATTCCCTGCAGGAGAATATCAGGTACCTTGTGCACTAATTATTGGAAAGCGTAAAGATTCAACCGACAAGAAAACTTCGCTAAATGATGCGCTTCGTGATCATAACGTAGCTGTTTAACAGACACCATAACATACAGATGCATAGACCATTCGTCGACAAAGAAGATTTAAATCAAGCACTCGAAACACTAAAAAACGGAGGCCTAATTTTATACCCAACAGATACGATCTGGGGCATTGGCTGTGATGCCACAAACCCTGAAGCCATAGAAAAAGTATTTGCACTAAAAGGAAGGGACAAAAGCAAAAGCATGCTGATTCTCTTGCATAGCGATAATCAGTTAGCGAGCTATGTTCGCGAAATCCCAGAAGTAGCCTATCAATTGATTGAATCATACGATAGACCAATTACGATTGTATATTCAGGAGCCAAAAATTTAGCAGAAAATGCGATAGCCGAAGATGGAAGCATAGGTATACGTATCGTATCCCACCCCTTCTGCCAACAACTTCTGCAACGCTTCAAAAAGCCAATCATCTCTACATCAGCAAATTTAAGCGGTCAACCCTCCGCACAGACCTTTGACCAAATTGATGAATTAATCAAGGAAAAGGTAGATTATATCGTTAAATTTGAGCAAAATGAAGATAGCCCGGGCACTCCCTCCATTATTATGAAATTGGATCCTAGTGGCAAATTCGAATTCTTACGTAAATAATATCATGATGAAAAAAATATTAGCCCTTAGTTTTGCTCTTTTTACACTGACAACCATTGGTCTAGCCCAACAAAAGGAAGTTAAACCCTCTACTCCAGGCGTCACCTATGGTAAAAGCATTAACCAGAATAATGCCATTAGCACAGAAACATTGCAAAACAAACTTCTTAAATCCGATACCTTTACTGGAAAAATAAAAGGAGAGGTTACCCAAGTCTGTAAAATGAGCGGATGCTACTTGATGTTAGGTCTTGTTGACGACAATGCAATAACCGTAAGATTTAAAGAAGGAGCTTTCACAGTTCCTGCTGATCTAAATGGGAAAACGGTTATCCTGGAAGGGAAAGTAACCAAAAAGAGTGCAGACAATATTAACATGATAGCTGATGGTATATTGGTTATCAAATAATCCTCTTGATAAATAAATCCAAGGCTGTAACAGAACAACTGTTACAGCCTTATTATATTCCAATACTATGTATGGCCTAAAAACAGCCTCCTGCCAAAGCATTAATCTAAAGGGAAAGCTAGAGACATTCGAGAAGCCACAGATTATGGGCATTCTGAATGTTACCCCTGATTCATTCTTTGACGGTGGCCAACATAATTCATTAAATGCCGCATCGATAAAAGCAGCACAGCTTATTGCCCAAGGCGCAGATATACTAGACATAGGGGCTTATTCCTCTAGACCAGGCGCTCCTCTTATTTCTATACAAGAAGAGATTGACCGAGCGCTACCAATTATTGAATATCTTGTCACCCATTTTCCGGATACGATTCTATCCATAGACACGTTTCGTGCTGAAGTAGCGCATGTTGCGATCCAAGCGGGCGCCCATATTATCAATGATATATCGGGAGGGAACCTCGATGAACACATGTTTGATACCGTCGCCAAACTTCAAGTCCCCTACATCCTTATGCATATGCGTGGCACACCTGAGACTATGCAGCAGCATACGGACTATGATGATATCGTTGAAGATATGGCAGTCTACTTTGGCCAGCGTATCGCCCAATTAAGATCACTAGGCGTCAAAGACATCATTCTAGACCCAGGCTTTGGCTTTGCAAAGACTATCGCTCAAAATTATGAACTATTACACCGTGTTAGTGAATTACACTACCTAGGGCTCCCAATACTCGGCGGAATTTCTAGAAAATCAATGATATATAAGAAGTTAGAGATTACCCCACAAGAATCACTATCGGCGACCACCGCACTAAACACCGTCTTACTACAAAATGGTGTACAACTGTTGCGTGTGCACGACGTTCTTGAAGCAAAACAACTCATCCAATTATTTTATAACCAATAGAATTGAAGAAATATAAAGACATACTTACGATTGGCTTCGCACTATTTGCTATGTTCTTTGGGGCAGGCAATCTTCTTTTACCTCCCTTTATAGGTTTACAGATAGGAGCACACATTACAGTGACTATTTTGGCCTTCGGCCTTACTGGGATTATTCTACCATTTTTTGGTATACTATCTATTGTCCAGTCAGGTAGTTCTTTTCATGATCTAGGCAATAGAATCCATCCCCAACTCGCCCCCATACTGGGATCCATAATCATGTTGTGCATTGGCCCTTTAATTGCTATTCCGCGCACTGCTGCCACAACTTATGAAATAGCCGTTCTTCCTTCATTTCCAGACTTCAATCCAATATGGTCTTCTATCCTATTCTTTGCTGCCACTTGGGGACTGACCATTGTTCCTTCCAAAGTCGTTGACATTATAGGCAATTTTTTCACACCACTACTGCTACTGTTGCTCTTAGCACTTATTGTACTGGGCATAGTACAACCACAAGCGGACTACTCACCATCCTCCCTTAGCACGCTGGAAGCCTTTTCTTTAGGTTTTACAGAAGGTTATCAAACCCTTGATGTATTTGCTTCGGTCATATTTGCTGGTATCATTATCAGTGCAGCAAAATCCAAGGGCTATACCAGCGTCAAAGAAAAAAACAAGGTTGTCATTATATCAGGGATCGTATCAGCTTCATGCCTATTCCTAATTTATGGAGGGCTTGTCTATTTAGGCGCTACATCCGGTGTGACGGATAATGATATTCCCCGCTCTTTATTGCTTATCCAAATTGCACAACAGATTCTAGGCCCATACGGCATGCTAGGGATAGCCTTAAGCATCGGTCTAGCTTGTCTAACTACTGCTATAGCCGTCACCTCAGCTGTAGGTACATTCTTTTCTCAATTAAGTGGAGGCAGACTGAGTTACAAACTTATCGTCACCATCTGTTGTATCCTTTCCGCTGCATTTGCGGTCAAGGGAGTAGATAGCATCATTCAGTTCGCTTATCCCCCTTTAGCATTTGCGTATCCCATCGTTATCACTCTTGTTCTGTACATTGTACTATTCGGCCGTTTCATAAAATCCAAACTTCCTTATATAGGGGCGTTGATAGCATCAACCACAGTTGCAGTGCTAAATGTTATCAAAGTTTTAGGTCTATGGTCTACTGATCTTTTAACAATATGGAACAAGATACCTCTTTTTGACATCGATTTAGGTTGGGTTATACCATCGATTATCGGATTCCTGACAGGTTATATCATCAGCTTGATACAGGCAAAAAAAATCACCCCTAGCCAAAGCTAAGGGTGATTTTTCAGCTATAAGAACCGGCTAACTAACGAACTACACTTCCGTTTGTGATTGTAGTCTGCGGATTTACAAAGTCTAGTCTTCCATCTGCATCTTCAGCCATTAATATCATGCCCTGAGATTGAATACCTTTAATCTCCCTCGGCTCTAGATTAACCAAAATAGAAACCTGTCTACCGACAATATCCTCCGGAGCGAAAAACTCAGCTATACCTGAAACAACTGTACGTTGATCAATACCTGTATCGATCTTTAGCTTCAACAGCTTCTTCGTCTTCGCCACCTTCTCTGCTTCTAGAATAGTTCCGACACGGATATCCAACTTCATGAAATCGTCAAAACTGATATTCGCTTTTGCTGGCGCTACATTGACCGCTGCTTTCACATTATTGGCTTTAGCTGCAGCTAGCTTTTCCAATTGGAACTCGACTTGCTCGTCGGTTATTTTATCAAACAGAAGCTGTGCTTCACCCAATACATGCCCTTCAGCAATCAAACTGGCTGTCCCTGCTTTTTCCCATCCCTGTACCGGGATCTGTAACATATCAAACAACCTACCTGCCGTCTTAGGCAAGAATGGTTGCGCTAAAATTGCCAGATTAGCGACTATCTGAGTAGCAACATTCAGAACGGTTTTAACACGTTCCTCATCGGTTTTGACCACCTTCCAAGGCTCCTCATCCGCCAAATATTTATTACCTAGACGAGCAGCATTCATAAAGTGACTTAGCGCCTCTCTAAATCTATAATTCGATATAGACTGCTCGATAAGGGCCGGATATTTCGCCAACTCATCAAAAACAGTAGTATCAATCGTATTATAATCAGAGCCTTTCAATACCTTACCGTCAAAATATTTGTGAGACAGCACCATCACTCGATTCACAAAGTTACCTAGTATAGCGACCAACTCATTATTTACCCGTGCCTGAAAATCTTTCCATGTAAACTCACTGTCCGATGTTTCTGGAAGAATTGATGTCAATACATAACGTAACTCATCTTGCTTACCCGGAAATTCCTCTAAGTATTCATGTAACCAAACCGCGTGGTTACGAGAAGTCGACAATTTATCACCTTCAAGGTTCAAAAACTCATTTGCAGGAACATTATCCGGAAGGATATAATCTCCATGCGCATGTAGAATAGCAGGAAAAATAATACAGTGAAACACAATGTTATCTTTACCGATAAAGTGTATCAACGACGAATCATCCTCTGGATTATTCTGCTTCTTCCAATAATCTTCCCAATTCTTGCCCTGGTCTAGTGCCCACTGCTTTGTGGCCGATATGTATCCAATAGGAGCATCCAACCATACATATAGTTTTTTTCCTGTGGCCTCTTTCAAAGGTACATCTACCCCCCAGTCTAGATCGCGTGTCATCGAGCGCGGTTGCAAGCCTGATTTTAGCCATGATTGACACTGCCCGAATACATTCGATTTCAACTCCGCCTTCTTTCCCTCAATCAACCATTCTTCCAACCAAGGCTGATATTTGTCCAATGGAAGATACCAATGTTTCGTTTCTTTCAAAATCGGAGTTTTTCCACTCAATGTTGATTTTGGGTTGATTAGATCTGTTGGACTCAATGAAGTCCCACATTTCTCACATTGGTCTCCATAAGCACCTTCACTTTGACAATGCGGACAGGTACCTGTAATATAGCGATCAGCCAAAAACTGATGGAATTCTTCATCGTAATACTGCTCTGAAAATTTCTCGATAAATTCTCCCTTTTCGTAAAGATTAAGAAAAAACTCCTGCGACAGCTCGTGATGGATCGGTTCCGAAGTACGATGATAGATATCAAAAGAGATCCCGAAATCTTCGAAGGATTCTTTAATCTGTTTATTATACTTATCAATAATTTCACGAGGAGTTACCCCCTCCTTTTTAGCTTTAATAGTAATCGCAGCCCCATGCTCATCCGATCCACAGACATACACCACATCTTTATTATTCAGACGTAGAAAACGTACAAAAATATCACCAGGAATATATGCTCCAGCCAAGTGTCCAATATGCAAAGGACCATTTGCATAAGGAAGCGCTGAGGTAATGGTATAACGTTTTTTAGATAAATTGCTCAAGATATTGTATTTTTAATGGTAATACTAAAAATTAAATAGTAACATTGTTTGCAAAGATAACTCAATTTGTGCTGAATAAATAAAAGCCTGTTTAGATTTCTAACAGAAAATTATATATCTTCTTTTTTTGCTTTACAATGATACCGAAGAAACTTATCATGAACACACCTACATATCTTAAGAAAGGCGATAAAATCGCCATACTATGCCCTGCCGGTTATATAAAAGAAGACCTTACTCCTGCATTCGATATACTAAGAGATTGGGGGCTTGAGCTGGAAATATACCCTTCAACTTATGCGCAATGGAATCAATTTGCGGGAGAAGATGAACTCCGCACCAAGGATCTGCAACAGGCATTGGATGCGCCAGATATTAAAGCCATTATTGCTGGCCGTGGGGGCTATGGTTCTGTGCGCCTGATAGATAAATTAGATTTTTCCACATTCACAAAAGCTCCCAAATGGCTTGTCGGATTCAGCGATATCACCGTAATACTCAGCCATATTCAAAACAAACTAAAATCTGCCTGTATCCACGGACAGATGGTAAAATCATTTCTAGATGCCAGCCCAGAGTCACTATCGACATTGAAGGCGGCACTTTTTGGAAAGAATAAAGACTTGCACTACACCTGCTCTTCGCCAGCTCAACGCGAAGGACAGGCTCAAGGAATACTTACGGGAGGCAACCTCGCTATTTTGCATAGTATATTGGCTTCTGATTCCGATGTCGATTATGATGGAAAAATTCTATTCATCGAAGACGTCGGTGAGTCTTATTACAATGTCGACCGTATGTTATGGGCACTCAAGCGGGCGAAAAAACTCAACAATCTCAAAGGCCTTATTGTCGGAGGATTCACATCTATGAAAGACTCAGACCCCTCCTTTGGACAGACAATAGAAGAAATAATAATGGATAAAGTCCAAGAATACAACTATCCCGTAGCCTTCGGTTGTCCAGCAGGACATATCGAAGACAATAGAGCACTAGTCTTTGGTCAAGAAATAGAACTCCACGTCACAGCAGAAAATGTTTCCATAATTTACATGAAATAGAATATGAGCAATACAAGCACCAAAAAAGATATAGGTTTATTCGTATTACGTACCGTCATAGGTATCTGTATGTTAGCCCTTCATGGACTTCCCAAATTAATGGGTGGTCCAGAAACATGGAAAAAGGTTGGGGCAGCTATGGGCAATTTAGGTATAAACTTCTTTCCGATAGGATGGGGATTCTCTGCTGCCATAGTAGAGAGCTTATGTGCACTATTCATTGTCCTTGGACTATGGACAAGACCAAACAGCATTCTATTGGCTTTTACCATGCTAACAGCTACAATCACTCATCTATCGCAGGGAGATGGCTTTAACACAGCTTCGCATGCTATCGAATTGATGGCTGTATTTATTGCCCTAGCTCTGATGGGACCAGGAAGATATAGTGTGGATAAAAGATAAACAAATTAACATATTTTGCCCAAACACGGTATCACACCTAACACATTTTAGTAAACAAGATTTAGAAAATTTCAAAAGTTAGGTTTATTCATCATTAAATAAACAAGATTTGTTTAAAAATCGGTCAAATAAATGATTGATATCAGCCATTATAAGCATTTTTTGCAAAAATAAACTTTGTTTATTTTCATTTTGCTATTGTCCCTACCTTAGCTTCGTAAAACAAAATTATGGTAATAATGGAGCTACGTGAATTTGGGACAAAAAGTTCTTCATTCGATTTGAATTCAATTGGGTTAAATGCAGGAACAATACACTGGAACTTAAGCAACGAAAAGCTTACAGCTCAAACCCTAGAGCTAGGACAAGGCACATTAAATGACAAAGGTGCTCTTTGTGTGAATACTGGTAAATTTACAGGTAGATCACCAAAAGACAAATTTGTGGTTAAAGACGACCTTACCGAAAACAGTGTGGATTGGGGCGACATTAATATCGCTATTACAAAAGAGGTTTTTGATAATTTATATCAAAAAATGCGCTCTTATTTAACCGGCAAAGAAGTCTGGGTAAGAAATTGTTATGCAGGAGCTGATCCTGACTATAGATTGCGTGTTACTGTAATCAATACCTTACCATGGGCCAACTTATTCTGTAGCAACCTTTTTATTAGGCCTGCAGAAAACGAACTAACAGCATTCGAGAAAGAATGGGTCATTCTTCAAATTCCTGAATTTGAAGCGGATCCAGCTGTAGATGGAACCAGATCGGCAAACTTCACGATTGTTAATTTCACTGAAAAGGTTATATTAATCGGAGGAACTGCCTATACCGGTGAGATGAAAAAAGGAATTTTCTCTGTACTCAACTTTATACTTCCGCATCAGTACAACGTCCTTCCAATGCACTGTTCAGCCAATGAAGGCAAAGATGGCGATGTCTCTTTATTTTTTGGATTGAGCGGAACGGGTAAGACTACGCTTTCTGCAGATGCCAACAGATCACTTATCGGAGATGACGAGCACGGCTGGGCTGACGGATCGGTCTTCAACTTTGAAGGAGGATGTTATGCCAAGTGTATCGATTTGAGCGCGGAAAAAGAACCGGAGATCTATGCTGCGATCAAGCCAGGTACCTTATTAGAAAACATTTCCTTTTTCAAAGACAGTAATGTTGTAGACTTTGCTGATGCAAGTATTACAGAAAATACGCGTGCAGCTTATCCTATTGATTACATTCCCAATGCAAAAGAACCTTCTTTAGGTGGTAAACCTAAAAATATATTCTTCTTGACTTGTGATGCTTTTGGTATACTTCCTCCGATATCGAAATTAACCAAAGCCCAAGCTATGTATCATTTCATATCAGGATATACAGCAAAAGTAGCAGGTACAGAAGTAGGTATCACAGAGCCACAGACGACTTTCTCGGCATGTTTCGGACGGGTATTCTTACCTTTACACCCTACAAAATACGCAGAGTTGTTAGGTGAAAAGCTGGAGAAGAACCCTGACGTGAATGTATGGTTGATTAATACAGGCTGGACCGGTGGTAAATACGGTGTAGGTAAGCGTATGAACTTAAAGTATACGCGTGCTATGATAAATGCAGCTATGCGTGGGGACCTAGACGATGTAGAATATGTTCCGCATGTTGTATTCGGTCTTTTAAAACCACAATCCTGCCCAGGTGTTCCTGCAGAGGTATTAAATCCTAGAACAACATGGTCTGACCCTGAAGCATATGACCAACAGGCATTAGCGCTTGCACAGCTTTTTGTCAACAACTTCAAGCAATACGAAGATGAAGCGAGCGAGGAGATACGTTCAGCATCTCCGAGAACAACATTATAATAATAAAAGGGCTTCTATATATCATAGAAGCCCTTTTACGTTATAACTTAATAAAACGATGCGCTAAAAACTAAGCATCTTCTTCACTAAAAAACCTTGCTGTGCCAACTATCTCGAAAAGGAATAACCCATTTCGACTCGAAATCTGTTGAATTCTGTACTAGATTATTAAAGACCAAGGTCTCTGCGTGTACTGTTCCATCTTTAACCAGAGATTCAAACTCTCCCCTACCGACCAGGTTGACAGTTCCCTTATCATCAATAAAAGAGACTTTCATACGATCAAAAAAATCAACGCCTAATCGTTCCCCAAGCCCTTTCAAAAAGTGGACAGATTTATCGATTGAACATCCCGTAACTCCAGCTTGTTGCTCATCGACTTCTAAAATCACAAAAAGATTATCCTTTACAATTCCCTTTCCTGCTAACGCAGAACCATGCGCAGTCCATGATGATACAAAATCAGCAATTGCCGCTTCCACAGCTTGTACCTGCTCATCCGAAAGCATCCTATCCGCCTGATATATCCAAACTCTATTCATTTTATTAGTATTTAGTATTGAGTATTAAGATGGGAGACATGAGATTTGAGACCTTTTAACTCTATAACCTTATAACCTCTTAGTGCTAATGCGCATAGTAAGGCGATATCATAAGATATACCACCACACCTGTTACTGCGACATACAACCACATTGGATAAGTAATGCGTGCCAAACGCTTATGTCTCTCATAAGCTCCGGCTATCCCTCTAACGAACGTGAAAAGCACAAATGGGATAATCACAATAGAAAGAACAATATGTGTAATCAAAATAAAAAAGTACACATACCGAATAATTCCTTCACCACCATAAGAAGTCGACACTGAAGTCATATGATAGGCTACATACATCAATAAAAATAAAGACGAACACAGCATGCACACCTTTATCAAGTTCTCGTGTAGCTTAAAATTACCTCGCTTCACAGCCGATACTGCCCACACCAACAAGACGGCAGTAAGTCCGTTGATCGTTGCATATATAGGAGGTAAAAACGACAGTGGCTCTACATCATAACCCAGTTTAGGCAGGTTTACACCAAACAGCGCTGCTACCGCCAACGGAATAACAACAGATAGTGTCCAAATCCAACCTTTATACTTCTTTTCTTCTTCTGTCATTGCCATAAAACTACTTCTTTTCAACTTTAAATGGATTATTCCTTGCCTCTTCGACAAGCTGTACCTTAATTTCATCTTCCAGTCTCTCGATATTTGTCTTCAGATTGATATCGTAAAACCCGCGTATTCTCCGCTGTGAGTCAATCAAAATATACTGACTACTAATCGTAAACTTACTGGGATCCGATGGATCTTGTAGCGCGTCACTCAATAGCTGCTCACGTACATACGGGAGAATGGCACTACCACCCTGAAGTATTTCCCAATGCGTCTCCAACCCCTTTCTGTAGGTATTGCTTAACGCTTCCAAATTTACAATCTTGTCCGCAGAATCAATAGAGATGGAATAGAACTTGACTTTGTGATTATTTTTGAAGCGCTCAACTACCGGGCGCAGATTCTCCAATAACGTTGCAGAAAGTCCCTTATCCGTCCCATAAAACGTATGAACGACGGAAATGAGCGAATCTGTTCCCAAAAACCGGACTGAATCTCCAGAACTATTAACCAACGCAAGCGGCTTAATCTGATGAAAAACGGTATCGGGAATCTCACGCCCCATCTTCCGGTTCATCTTACCCGACAAGTGCTTCTCGCCATATACAGGTAGCTTTAAATAGGTATTTGAGCCAATTTTATTAAGGGCTATATACAAAAATCCTGGCACTAGTAGTACTATAGCCAGGATTATGAAAGTCGAAATATTCTTTCTTCTCGTTTTATTTTGCATTATTACTTATTTGGGAAAACTGGATGCTCCTGTAAATGAGTCAACAAATAGTTTCCTTCAACTAAAATCAAAATAATAAAATAAATGATAAAAAGGAAAACGATACTCGTTGTAACGATGAAGCCAGACTTCTCAAACTTCAAGTGCATAAAAAATGCAACGATATAGTACGCTTTCACTAATGTCAATACGATATAAATAGTATTAACCAACGCTCCTTTTTGCAATATTCCCCAGTGGTGAACGAATCCTAATGCAATTAGGAACTCTAATGCTGTAAGTGCCAGTAGAACGAAAAATACCGACCAAATACGCTTTTTATCCATTCCTTCTTCGTGCCCGTGTTCGCCGTGTGCACCTATATTTTCGTGGTTTGCCATCTCTTTAGATAAATTGCTAAGTTTATAATTAGATTAAGTAGAAGAATGTAAATACGAATACCCACACTAAATCTACAAAGTGCCAATAAAGACCTACTTTCTCTACCATCAAATACGTACCTCTTCTTTCAAACGTATTGTTCAACGTCATACAAAGAATGATAATATTCAACAAGATACCGATGGATACGTGAAATCCGTGGAAACCTGTGATTGTAAAGAACAAGTTTGCGAACTGCAATGCCGCAGTATAAGAGATATCATTGGTGAAATAAGGTCTCAATGTCTCTGCTATCATCGCTGAATCAGTCATCCCTGTAGCCGGATTTCTTCCGAACCAAAATCCTTGGTGATGTAAGTGCGACCATTCCAATGCCTGACAGCCGACAAACATCAAACCGCCTAAAATCGTCCATAACATCCATTTAACGACCTCTTGTTTAGAATTTCGATGTCCAGCTTCTACAGCTAGTACCATTGTAACAGAAGACATAATCAGGATAAAGGTCATAATACCGACAAAGACCAAAGGTTGGCCAGAATCAGCAATTCCTGGGATAGATTGGAAAACCTTATCCGCATCAATCCAAGTAGGTTGCGCAAATTTTTGAGCACCATAATAAATTAGGAATGCTGAAAATGTAAAGGCATCCGACACCAAGAAAAACCACATCATGATCTTTCCATACTCTAAGTTCCAAGGTGACCTACCACCGTTCCATGGTCCGTCTTTAACCTTATCCAATTGCGATACAGTTGTACTCATTGTTTACTATTATTGATTCAAAAGTAAGAAAACATATATATAAATCCATAAAAGATCTAGAAAATGCCAAAAAACAGTAGCTAGATCCATTCGAAACACGTTGTCCCCTTGGGGTATGCCTTTCAATACCCCAGTAAGGGCACGTAGAAGGACTAATATCCCTACGACAATGTGTAAAAGGTGTAGTCCTGTAAACACGTAGATGAAAGACTGAGAAGCATTATTATTGATAAAATAAACGCCTTGCTCGGTCAGCACCTTCCATGCCTGTACCTGAACTACAAAAAAGATAATACCGAGTACTACTGTCACAAGCAACAATAGCTTCTGTCTTCCGATATTTCCCAACTTAGCAGCTGAATAGGCCAAATGCAACGTAATGCTGCTCAACACTATCGTCAGCGTACTATAAATAAAAGCCTGTGGCAGGATTGTTTTTATCCCTTTGTCTACCCCACTAGCTGTGTATACTATAAAACCACTAGAAAGAGCGGCAAACATCATAAACATACCAATGATGCCCAACCAAAGGTTGAACTTCTTGGCCTTTCTTGTCTGCTGTATTTCTTCTTCCAAATTCATTGCTATATTTCCCATCTTTAATTAAAAAGGAATAAAATCAAATAAAAGTACGAGCTGTGTGAGTGGTAAATATAAAAAGGAAACATACATTACCTTTTTTGCTGATGCATCTGTTCGTAACACATAATGTTGATAACCGTACCAGGTAAACATCAACCCACCTAACAAAGACACGATCGTAAACACCCAACCTCCAAAACCATAATACATTGGCAAAAAGCCAGCTGGTACCATCAACAACGCTGAAATAAAAATCATCGCCGCTGAAGTGGTATCTTTCTTAGTTGTTGGCAATAAACGAATACCTGCGTTTCTATAATCTTCATCTGCCACCCAAGCAATGGCCCAAAAATGAGGGTATTGCCAGAAAAACTGAATGGTAAACAACACCAAAGGAGTAATCACCACAGCTGCTTCACTAACCGCTGCATACTCTAGTCCGAAACCCGCAGATTTAAAAGCGGCATAGTAGCCAATCAACGGCGGTAAAGCTCCAGGAATTGCTCCCACAAAAACCGCAATAGGCGACTTCTGTTTCAGCGGAGTATACACAAAGGCATACAGAAATATAGAGAAAACAGACAGCAGACCTGCGATAAAATTGAGCTTTACAAGAACCATAGTTCCCAAAATGCCCATAAAAACGCTCAGAACCAACGCCTGCCCTGTAGTCATCCGACCTGCAGGCAACGGGCGGTCCATCGTCCGCTTCATCAGTTTATCTATATCTTTCTCAATAATCTCGTTGAATCCATTAGCAGCACCTGTTACCAGAAAGCCACCCACGGTCAACAACAACCAATTGAACCACATCACATCACCCTGTTGCTTAGCTCCTATCAAAAAAGAGATAGAGGCAGAAAAAACAACAGTTAACGTTAATCTTAATTTGACTAATTTGTTAAAATCGGATATAAAAGTCTTCATTTAATTCTTCACCTCCCTGTACGCTAAAAAAGAAAAAACAACGTTCTTCATTATCTCTTCAACTTAGTCATCAAAAGCATTAAATAATATTGCGCTCCAAAAAACAAACTCGCGATTACCAAATGTGTTGTTTGAGCTACGGCAGGTACTGAAAAACGAGCCAGAATAATTCCCGACGCCATCTGAATCAACACCAAAATGAAAACAATCCATGCATAACGACTTTGAATAGAATTTGCACTGAACCTATTTTTCACCAAAAAGAAAAATAAGACCGTAATGGCAAATGTCAGATAGGCCAAAATCCGATGGATTTCGTACACGCTGCCTATAGAGTCGATCCAGGTTGTTCGATCTTTACCCAAGTAGTTCAGATGATCTATTGCCTCACGAACCTCCGTTCCGTAGACGACCTGCACCAACATAATCACCAAAGAGAACATAGCTAATGCTTTAAGCCCCCCCGATGGGTAATTGATCAAAATCGTCTTGTTTCTAAACGTAGTTGCCAGATAGAATGTGTATATACTGATTGCCACTATGATGAGCGCCAACAGCATGTGCACCGTTATTATCCAAGGCATCAAATTAGTAGACACTACTATAGACCCCAACCAAGCCTGTAATATTACTGCAAAAAGATTAAGAACGCTCCATACAAAAATGGACGGTTTGGATTTGATGTAAGTAAAAGCGTATATAGCTGAAAAAAGAAGTGCAAACCCCGCTACCACACCGGCAAGCCGATTGATATACTCCGTCCAAGTCTTTGCCACATTGAATTCTTCATGTTTCAAAATAGACTCGTCATGACGGATATTATCTGCAAGCTCCGGGAAGCCAAATAGTTCGACCATCTTTGCAAAACGATCGTTCTTTTTAACCCTTCCGTCGATATAGTGCTGCTCATAGCCTTCCGGCAACTGAGAAACATGCGTTGGGGGAACAATCTGATTGAAACACTTTGGCCAATCCGGACAGCCCATCCCTGAACCTGTACTTCTTACTACACCACCAGCTGTGATAACGACAAATAAGATAAATATCGTAAACCTATTGATTTTAACAAATCTCTTTTCTCCAGCTGGATACATCTATTACACTTTACATCATCCATGTAATAGAAGGTAGGTTAAAAACCTAACCTTCTACTACTCTATTATTTTCTTTGTTCCACTGCTCTTGTATACGAACAGC
Source organism: Sphingobacterium yanglingense (assembly GCA_040395455.1). GTDB lineage: Bacteria > Bacteroidota > Bacteroidia > Sphingobacteriales > Sphingobacteriaceae > Sphingobacterium > Sphingobacterium yanglingense_A. Next base: position 34,560 of record JBEBQJ010000017.1, read on the forward strand.
TTCATCATCTCCTTCAAAATCGTGCATCATATTCGAACTCATTGTTTGCGAGAACGGTACGTTCTGAGGGATAAAATCTTCGTCATGACCTGGCTTAGAATAATCATAAGGCCAACGGTATACCGTAGGGATTTCTCCTGGCCAGTTTCCGTGAATATGTTCTACAGGAGTAGTCCACTCCAATGTATTTGAATTCCATGGGTTCTGAGTCGCTTTCTTACCATTCCAGATAGAACCGAAGAAGTTAATCAAAAACGCCAACTGTCCAAGACCTGCAATGATAGCTGCCCAAGTAACCAATACGTTGACAGAAACCCATTTCTCCATGAAAGGGAACTCTGTAAATGCGTAGTAACGACGAGGTACACCATCAATACCCATAAAGTGCATTGGGAAGAATACCAAGTAAGCACCGATAAATGTCAACCAGAAGTGGAAATAGCCTAATTTCTCGTTCATCATTCTACCGAACATCTTTGGATACCAATGGTACACACCACACAACATACCGAAGATAGATGCAGAACCCATTACCAAGTGGAAGTGAGCAACAACAAAATACGTATCGTGTAAGTTGATATCCAACGTTGCGTTACCTAAGAAAATACCTGTCAAACCACCAGAGATAAAGAAAGATACCATACCGATAGCAAACATCATCGCTGGAGTGAAACGGATATTACCTCTCCACAACGTCGCCATATAGTTAAATGCCTTAACCGCTGAAGGTACCGCAATAATCAACGTTGTAATCATAAATACTCCTCCTAAGAAAGGATTCATACCTGTTACAAACATGTGGTGTCCCCATACGATAAACGAAAGGACAGTAATACCTACTAAAGAGTAAACCATCGCGTGGTAACCGAAAATCGGTTTACGAGAGTTTGTAGAGATAACTTCAGAAGTCAAACCTAAAGCAGGCATAACAACGATATATACCTCAGGGTGACCTAAGAACCAGAATAAGTGCTGGAACAAAATTGGCGAACCACCTTCGTTAGGTAAAATCTGACCACCTACTACTAAATCCGATAAGTAGAAAGAAGTACCCGCAGAACGGTCAAATATTAATAATACAACAGCTGAAACTAATACTGGGAATGAAAGCAAACCAACAATCGCAGTCAAGAAGAAAGACCAGATAGTCAATGGCATTCTCCAAAGATCCATACCTTTTGTACGCATATTCAATACTGTACTGATGTAGTTAACACCACCCATCACCTGAGAAGCGATAAATAACACCATACTAGCTAACCATAATGACATACCTAGACCGGATCCTGCAATCGAAGTAGGAAGTGCCGACAATGGAGGATAGATAGTCCATCCTGCAGATGCTGGCCCACTCTCTACGAAAAACGAACCGATCATAATCACACAGGCTACAAAGAAGAACCAGTATGACAACATGTTCATAAATGGAGACGCCATATCGCGAGCACCCAATTGATAAGGTATCAAAAGGTTACTAAACGTACCAGACAGACCTGCTGTCAATACGAAGAATACCATCATGGTACCGTGAATGGTTACTAAGGATAGGAAGAACTCCGGTTTAATACGACCACCTTCAGCCCATTTTCCCAAAAATACTTCCAATATTGGAAAATCTTTATCCGGCCAAGCAAGTTGGATACGGAATAAAAGGGATAATAACATGGCGAAAACTGCCATAATGATACCCGTGATCAAGAATTGCTTCGCAATCATCTTATGATCCTGACTAAAGATATACTTCGTTAGGAAAGTCTCATGGTGATGACCATGTGCATCATGATGACCTGCGTCGTGTGATATAACTGTGCTTGACATATTCTATTATAAATTCTTTTAACAATTAATTTACAGAAGCTGTTGTAATCTCTTCAACCTGATCGGTACTTGCAAATTCCTGCTGAAGCTCTTCCGTGAAATACTTCTGTTGCTTGCTCAACCAATCCTTATATTCAGCCTCTGTAACTACGATTACTTTCTTACCCATATTCCAGTGACCTGAACCACAAATCTTATTACACAACATAATGAAGTTGTAATTAGGATCGTTCATCCGATCACGCATCTCCTCTGTAGTCACCGTAGGTGTAAACTGGAAGTAGTTTGTCATACCCGGTACAGCATTAACTTGTACACGGAAATCAGGAATATAGAATGAGTGAATAATATCTTTAGAAATAATGTGGAAGCGAACCGATTTGTTCACTGGAATAACGATATCTTCTCCGCGAATATCGTCCCAAGAGTTTTTATCGTTAAAATCGATACCGTAACCATTCGTCGGTGACGTCATCTTATAGTTTCTCTTACCGATGATACCATCAGCTCCAGGATAACGAACGTGCCATTGGAACTGCTCACCTAATACCTCAACCTGTATTGCAGATTTTTGAAGCTCTTCAGGGACGTTTGTAATCGATCTCCATGTAAAGAAACCGAACAAAACCAACACTGTCAAAACAATAGCAGGAACAATAGTCCAGATACGCTCGATAGAATCATTGTGTGGATAATAGTAAGCCGTACGCTTCGCTCTCATACGGTACACATACGTGAAGGATAATAAGACGATATGCGTCACCACCATCACAAACGTAGTGATAGCTAAAGTGATGATAAACATCTGATCGATCTCTTTACCATGTTCCGTAGCAGCCTCTCTCCAAGCCCAGCTACCCCAAACCGAATACGAATAATACGTACCACTAAGGAAGAAAACTAAAAACAAAAGCAACAAGCCTGCCTGCCAGTTGTTATTACTTAATGGATTGTACTTACCATTCATCTTACGTGTAAGCACGTAGACAGAATGGATCTTTCCAACCACCGCAATGATTGTACACGCTACCAAGAATAATAGCACGTAGTAGAAAAAGTTCTTGTACACCTGAGGAGCTATTTTAGTAGCTTCCTCTATTTTCGCAACTGCAGCTCCGTCAGCTACTGCCTCAGATACATTAGTAGCGCTAGAATCTGTAACAACAGCTGTTCCAGCAGTATCTACCGATGCTGAGTCTGTCGTCGCAGTTGCAGCAACTTTCGCCACAGTATCAACTACAGTAGAATCACTTTGTGCTGCCGTAACTGGCGCTACAAAATACAAGCTGATCAATAGTAGTAAACCCAATATGGATTTGAACCTGTTATTTATTTGTAAATTCATTTCTTATAATAAACGTTTGAACGTGATCTCCTTAGTTCTATTAAATCTGATGATGTAAACTCTCATCCAAGAACGGATGATTCTTCGGTGCCAATGCATGTTTACTTAGTTTACTCATCACTAAAAACGTAAACAATCCACAGAAACCGATAGCTGTACCTACTTCAACAATTCCGAATCCTCTCTCTGTATCAACCGTACCTGGCATCACCATAATGTAATAGTCTAACCAGTGACCGCATAGCAACAAGATAGCAACAAACAACATTGCATTTTGCTTACGCTTTGCATCTCTATCCACCAATAATAACAATGGTGCGACAAAGTTAATAACTATACTTAACCAAAACCACAATTTATATTCCGGCTCAAAACGTTTGTAGAAATATACAGTCTCTTCAGGGATATTTGAATAGTAGATCAACATAAATTGAGCGAACCAAACATAAGTCCAGAAGATAGAGAAACCGAAGATTAACTTACCCAAGTCATGTAAATGGTTTTCATTTACCCAAGCCATGTAGCCTGCTTTCTTCAATAGAATCAATATAACAGTGATAACACATAGACCACTTACCCACATTGCAGCGAAGTTATACCAACCGAACATCGTAGAGAACCAGTGCGCCTCAAGGGACATAATTGTATCGAAAGACCAAATTGGAGTAGTAAATCCGAAAATAACTAAGAAAATAGCAGATAACTTAAATCCTTTTTTGTAAGAAGTAAGTCCACCTTGCAAATCCTCATTGTAAGATAGTTTCGCTAGAATAAAAGCGAAAATACTGTAAGTACCCATGAATAGAATCTGACGGATCAAGAATCCAGGTACATTCAAAAATGCTGCTTTACCAGCAACCAAGGCATCGTAATTTGGACTGTTAGGATCTGTTAATCCTTCAGCATGCCAGTGGTGATAAAGATTATGCGTGTATAATCCTAAGCCTACTATTACCAAAAGTACTAAAGACGCTATAGGTAAAATACTCGCCATAGCCTGAGGAATACGGATTAATCCGGCAGACCAAGCTGACTGTGTTACTAATTGAAGAGCGACGAAAAACGCTCCGGCTGCACATACACAAGTGAAGTAATACCCCATCAATAATAGGTTAGCATATGTACGCTCAACAATAATATGTTCACTTGATAACATACCGAATGCAACAGCAGCTATACCCAATACGATAGCAACTAAGCTAAACACCTTAGCCGTGCCAGCAAAAGTATACTGCTCGCTGAAATTATAATCGTGATGATGATTGTGAGTTCCCATTTATAAAATTGATGTTAGGTTATTTCTTTTGTAATTCTTGTACATACATAACTACTTTCCAACGTTCCTCTGGATTCAACTGAGACGCGTGCGACCCCATTGTATTCAAACCGTAGTAAATAGTATGATAAATCTTTCCTGCTGTAAGATCAGCCATCAAACCTCCTCGTGAAGAGTTAGCACCAGACGACTGTGCGTACGATGGAGGAGGAGGGAAATTTTCTAACTTCCTTGTACCTCTTGAATCAGTAACCTGACGGTCCTTCGTAATAGAACCATCGCCTTTACCTTCTTTACCGTGACATACTGCACAGTTAGCAATAAATAAATGCTCACCTGCCGCTAGATTCTCTTTTGTCACAGGAAGAGGGTTAGTTACCTCAGCACCTGCACGGGTATAGTCCTCAACAGTATTTTTAAAATCAGCTCCGAAACGCTCAAAACCAATAGGATCTGTTCCTGCAGGAGGCGTTTGGGCTGTTTGTTTATTCTTAAAATTATTATTTGGTTGATCTGGATTGTAAGCAATCGGATCATACATATTACGCGAAAATTCTAATCCCGTGCTACGCGTTGTGCCATCACCACAAGCAGTAGTTACTGCAGCGAAAGCTACCGCCGCACATACAGCGCCAAGAAAATTCTTCTTATTCATAACTAACATATTTTCTTTCATTGTATTTAACTTCTACTGCTCCTGCTTCCTTCAACAAACTATCGATCAACTCGTGATTTGAATTATCACGCGCATCGATAGCGATGATAAAACGATCATCTGTCGCTCTCAAATCCATAACGCGTGGTGCGCGTCCTGGAAATAAATGATTACGGAAGAAGAAAGTCGCTACCATACCCAATGCACATAGTAAAATCGTAACCTCGAATGATACCGGTACAAAGTTAGGTAATGGCATAGAAGGCTTACCACCAATATTCATTGGCCAGTCATAAGACATCGTGAAATACAACAAACTAAATCCTAATATCAATCCCAAAGCTCCAAAACAAAAAGCTGCGATAGGTAGGCGTGAAGGCTTAACCCCTAGTTTAGCTTCAATACCGTGAATAGGCATTGGAGTAAAACAATCGTATATGCTAATGTTATTTGCTTGCAATCTGTCAATCCCGTCCATCATTTCGTCAGGATCCGCAAAACTTCCTAATATATATTTTGTATTGCTCATTGCTACTATTTTTTACGTAATGCGTTAATTTCCTCCTCTGTTACAGAGTCATATTTCTCCAATGAATTTCTAAAGAATTCAACCTGATCCTCAGGGAAAGCTCCTTCTTGAACAAGCTTAGTTTTGTGTTGTAAACTAGAGCTCTTCAATAATAACTTCACTTCGGCTATCGCTATACCTGGTAAGAAACGCAAGAACAATAAGAACAAAGTAAAGAACAAACCGATAGATCCAACAAAGATACCGACATCGACCCAAGTTGGGTAAAACATCGCCCATGATGATGGCAAATAATCGCGGTGCAATGAAGTAACGATAATTACGAAACGCTCAAACCACATACCGATATTTACGATGATGGATAGAATCCAAGAGATAGGAATACTTGTACGGATCTTTTTGAACCAGAACAACTGTGGAGAAATAACGTTACACGTCATCATCGCCCAATATGCCCAAGCGTAAGGTCCAGCGATACGATTTGCAAATGCATACATCTCATACTCAGAACCTGAATACCAAGCGATAAACAACTCTGTTAAGTAAGCAACCCCAACGATAGATCCCGTTACCATGATAATCTTGTTCATTGCTTCGATGTGGAACATCGTGATGTAATGCTCAAAGTTCATGACCTTACGAAGGATCAATAATAATGTCTGTACCATCGCAAACCCAGAGAAAATCGCTCCCGCTACGAAGTAAGGAGGGAAAATCGTCGTGTGCCATCCTGGAATAACAGACGTTGCAAAGTCCATAGATACAATCGTGTGTACAGAAAGTACAAGTGGAGTCGAGATACCCGCTAAGATTAACGAAACAATCTCGAAACGTTGCCACGATTTTACTGAACCGTTCCATCCAAAAGAAAGGATAGAGTAAACCTTCTTTCTCAATCCATGTGCACGGTCACGTACCGATGCGATATCAGGTAACAAACCACAGTACCAGAATACTAAAGATACCGTGAAGTACGTTGAAATCGCGAAGGCATCCCATACCAATGGCGAGTTAAAGTTAACCCATAGCGATCCGAATTGGTTTGGCAATGGGAAAATCCAGTATGCTAACCAAGGACGGCCCATATGCGCTACAACATAAGTTGCGGCACAGATAACGGCGAAAATTGTCATCGCCTCTGCTGAGCGGTTAATGGAGTTCCGCCAGTTCTGACGGAAAATTAATAATACAGCTGAAATCAGCGTTCCGGCGTGCCCGATACCTACCCACCACACAAAGTCGGTAATATCCCAAGCCCAACCTACAGTTTTATTTAGACCCCAAGCACCGATACCCGTCCAAAACGTGTATCCAACACTTATGACCCATAACATAGCTCCACACACGGCTACGATAAATCCTATCCACCAAGCTTTGTTTGGCTTATTTTCAACCGGTAATAGGATATCATCAGTCACTTGTGCGTAAGTGATGCCCTTACCGGTCATTAATGGTTCTCTTAATATTGATTCGTTATGCGATGACATAGTTTTTTTATTTCAGATATAGAATAAAATTATGCTTCAAATGTGTTTCTTACTTTAGTCATGTAACCGATGTTCGGCTGAACATTGATTTCTTCTAATACGTAATAAACACGCTCGTTGCGTAATGCTTTTGATACTTCAGATTCAGGATCGTTAGCATCACCAAAGATAATTGCGTTTGCAGAACATGCCGCTTGACAAGCCATTTTAACGTCACCATCTTTCAATTTACGATTCTCCATCTTAGCCTGCAATTTACCTGCCTGAATACGTTGGATACACATCGAACATTTTTCCATTACCCCACGAGAACGTGTAGTAACATCTGGATTCAACACCAACTGAGTGAACTCATTGTTCAAGTAGTTGTCAAAACGGGAATCATTCCAGTAGTTGAACCAGTTGAAACGACGTACTTTATATGGACAGTTGTTCGCACA
>JBEBQJ010000018.1:0-42084 GCA_040395455.1 Sphingobacterium yanglingense
TTTTTGTGAACGGTGTTAAGGAGTTGGATTTTAAAAGTATCCAAGGTCTTTCGCTTATGAAACTGACTTTCTATCCAGGTACAGATATGTCCCAGGCTTCGGCAGAGCTGAGTATGCAAGTATCGCGTGCTATGGGGTTTTTGCCCCCCGGTGCCGTACCGCCCATGGTTGTCCGCTTTGACGGAAGCTCCCTTCCTGTAGGACAGTTGGTTTTTGATAGTGAGAAACACTCCGTTACGGAACTTCAAACTATGGCAATTACAAAGGTGAGGCCTATGTTTGTCAATATACCCGGTATTACAGCTCCAGCTCCATTTGGAGGTAATATGCGTAGTTTGGTCGTAAATATTGATCCTCAAAAGATGAAGGCAGCAGGACTGAGTCCAGAAGAAGTCACCTTGGCGATTACTAAAAATTCGGTTCCCTCCCCAGCTGGTAATGTACGCTTGGGCGATAAGAATCTTATGGCTCCAGTCAATTCTATTGCGGACGGTGTTGATGAATTCCTTCAAACTCCTATCAAGACTATTGCTGATCGGACATTGTTGGTGGGAGATGTGGCTACCGTGTTGGATGCAGCAGATCAAACGGTAGGTTATGCCCTAATCAATGGTAAGCGATCTGTTTATCTTCCAATTATCAAGAAGCCTGATGCATCAACATTGACGGCAGTAGATAACCTTAAGAAATCGTTGCCCATGTTGGAGAATTTATTGCCTGAAGGGGTTAAGATTAGTTATGCTTTTGACCAGTCGGTGTATATCTCCCGTTCGTTATCTAACCTAATTTTTGAGGGCGCTCTAGGGGCTCTCTTGACAGGGCTAATGGTTTTTCTTTTTCTGGGCGATGTGCGTGGTGCGTTAATTGTCGTTTTGACAATTCCTATTGCTATTATCACCGCTGTGATAACGCTCTATTTCTTTGGGCAGAGTGTTAATATTATGACGTTGAGTGGTCTGGCACTTTCGATTGGGATTCTGGTCGACGAGGCGACGGTTACAATCGAAAATATTCACCAGCATATGGAATTGGGAAAATCGAAGGCCCGGGCAATTTTGGATGCTCTTTTAGAAATCTCTGCGCCTAAGTTACTTATTCTATTAAGTATTCTAGCGGTGCTTACTCCGGCATTTATGATGAGCGGTATCCCTCGAGATATGTTTATGCCCTTATCGCTAGCCGTTGCGTTTGCGATGATCGCTTCTTTTATTGCTTCACAGACTTTTGTGCCTATCATGGCCAATTGGATTATGAAATCTAAAGTGCATGGACAATTTGTTCGTCGCAAGCGGTCATTTATGGAGCGAGTAAATGTGAAGTATGCCTATTTGGTCCGTCGTCTGGTACGACGTTCAATGATGCCTACAATAGGTTATCTGGTCGTGAGTTTTGCTGCCATATTTATGATGTTCTCCTTGTTAGGCACGGATATTCTACCTCGTTCTGAAGGTGGCGATTTCCAGTTGCGTATACGGCTTCCTGAAGGCACACGTTTGGAGCATACCGAAGAGACCGTTCGAAAAATTGGAGAATCTATAACCGCAATGTTGCCTGAGAATAGTGTGAAGATAAGTTCTGCTTTTGTCGGGATGCACCCTTCTGCAAATCCTATTAACCCTATTTTCCTTTTTAATAGTACGACCGGAGAGGGAGTGCTGCAATTATCTCTGGATAAAAAGAAAATCGGTCTAAAGAATGATGTATTGAAGGAGCAGATCCGGGAACGGATTAGCACGGATTTTCCTTCAGTGAAGATCAACTTTGAACCAATGGAGTTGATGGACAAGATTATCGGTCAGGGATCAATGACTCCGGTGGAAGTGAAGGTGAGTGCGCCACAGCTTATGGCGGCCGAGTCTTATGCTAAAAAGCTGGTGTCTAAACTGTCTAGTTACGATTTTTTGAGAGATGTACAGATTGCAGAGCCTTTGCATTATCCGGTTATTGATATTAAGCTGGATCGTAAGCGTCTTGCACAGTATGGTCTAACAGTTCAAGAGGTGTCGCGTAATATTTCAGCGACTACATCTTCCACTCGATTTACGGATAAAAATCTTTGGGTAGATCCAAAATCTGGACTGGTATTTCAGGTTCAGGTTCAAGTTCCCGAAAATTTAATACAAGCCGTTGAAGATGTACGTGCTATGCCTTTGAAAAAAGGCCAAAGCTATCCAATATTGGAGGATGTGGCTACTATTACACACAGTACCGTAGCGGGACAGGTGAATCGTAGAGGACCGAATCGTTATGTTACGATTTTGGCAGACCTCCATCAGACTGATTTAGGTACAGCGAATAAGGCTGTTGATAAGGCACTTAGCGAAATAGGAGAGGTCCCAAAAGGGATGCGAGTTTGGAAGGAAGGAACGTTGACTTTATTGGAAGAAACTTTGTCAGGACTATTGGTTGGGCTTTCGATTGCGATTGTGGTTATTTTCTTTATGATGAGCGCTTACTATCAATCGGTAAGGGTAAGTCTGGTTATTCTATCCGTCGTACCGGCTGTAATTGCGGGTAGTTCTTTTTTCATTTGGTTATTTGGAAGTACATTGAACCTGCAGTCTTATATGGGGATTATTATGTCCATTGGGGTTTCAGTTTCTAATGCGGTACTCTTGGTCAATCAAGCTGAACAGAATCGTAAGAAATATTTTATTTCAGCGCGTTTTGCGGCAATTATTGCAGCGAAGTCCCGCTTGCGTCCTATTCTGATGACAGCGGCCGCTATGGTGGCAGGGATGATTCCAATGGCATTGGGTATGGGTGATGGAGGCGAGCAGATTGCCCCTCTTGGCCAAGCTGTAATTGGAGGTTTGATTAGTTCTACTTTAGTGATTTTATTGATGATTCCTCTTATTTTCTCGCTGATGATGAAGAAAGCTACGTATTTGGAACCTTCCCTAGATCCTGATGATGTAAATAGTAAGTTTTATAATAATTAAAAAGATGATAAGATATAGTTTTTTGTTAGTTTTCATTGTATTCGTTGGCTGTCAGCAACAAGGCAATGATAAGGAGGGGCAAACAGAGAAGAAAGCAGAAGCACTGGAGTTGGCTGTCTCTCATCCTCAATCGTTGCAACCTCAATATCGTATTAAGTTGACGGGGGAATTACAGCCTCAGGAATCGGTCGCTTTATTTTCAAAGGTAAAAGGTTTTGTGCGGCAGATTCATGTCGATGTAGGTGATTATGTGCAAAAAGGGCAGCTGCTCGCTCGGATGGAGGCTCCCGAAATGGATGTGCAGAGCACAGCTGATCGTGCAAAGCAGCATCAGTTGCTGGCCAATTATGAGGTCAGTAAATTGCGTTATAAGCGTTTACATGATGTTGATGGGCGCAAGAAAGGTGCAATATCCGCATTGGAGCTAGAGCGTGCTTATGGCGATATGCTACGGGATAGTGCTGCGGTTGTGGAAGCTGGGGGCGCTTATCAAAAGTCAAAGTATATGGAAGATTATCTCTTGATCCGTGCACCTTTTTCAGGGGTTATTACACAGCGTAATTTTTCTACGGGAGCGTTGCTAGGTGATAGTGGTGTACCTATGTTCAATTTGGTGGCCAATGATAAACTGAAGTTGAAAGTTGTGGTACCTGAGGTTCATGGGCAAGCGGTGTCGGATAGCACCGTTGCCGAATTTCAAGTGTTGAGTATTCCTAACCGAACGTTTACAACTAAATTGAAAAGAAATGCTAAATTCATCGATCCGACGACGCGTTCGTTGAGTTTGGAGTTTGAGGTTCCTAATGGGGATAAGAGTCTGATTGGAGGGGATTTTGCTGATGTACAACTGTCGTTGAAACGGGCACAACATACTATCTTTGTCCCCAAGGAAGCTGTTGTGAATGCGCAATCTGGCGTGTTTGTAATACGTATAGGCGAAGATGGAAAAACAGAACGTGTGCCGGTTCGTCTAGGCATTTCGCATGAAAATCTTGTGGAAGTGTTTGGAGCTATTACGACAGAGGATCGTATTGTAAATCGTGCTTCGGAGGAACTTACGGATGGAAAAATTGTTAAGGCTTTAGTGAAGTAATACTATTAATATTATACAGGTATGGAAAGAAAATTGATGATGATAATTGCTGGTGCACTACTGGTTATTGGTTGTGCCAATAATGCTAAAGAGGTTGGTGATGAGGGAAGTACTATCCCCGAAGATTCGCTCGCTATGGAAACAGTAGGAACGGATGTGAAAGAGGTCGCTGCTGGAGTGCGTGCGAATTTTGTAGATATCAATAATCGGGTTATGTCCTTGGATTCTCTTAGAGGAAAGGTAGTCATTATGAACTTTTGGGCGACCTGGTGCCCTCCCTGCATCCGGGAGATGCCCTCGTTGAACACGTTGTTCTTAGACCTAAAGTCTAACAGGGATATTGTTTTTATGGCGATTGATGTCGATGAAGATATTAAGGGGGCTTCCAAGTTTATGGCTAAGAATAAATTTGATCTCCCGTTGTATACACTACATGGCCCATTACCTTCTGAATTGGAGACGAGCTCCATCCCGATGACTGTGATTTTGGATAAACGTGGCGAGGTTGCCGTGCAGCATACAGGTATGGTGGATTTTGGTAATCCCAATATCAAAGATGGTTTGCTAAAGCTGGCTGCCGAATAAGAAAAAAGGTCAGGTGAAAATTTTTACCTGACCTTTTTTCAGTTATAAACTACGTAGTAGCACTTGCCAAGCTTCTTGTAGTTGGCCTTGGTTTAGCAATTGTGCAGCAAAGGTATGTACGCCTGCTGGATTACTATAATCGATATCTAGTTCTATCGTATGGTCTAGAGATGGGATTACTTCTACATTGGCCAGTAAACCTAGGTGATTTCCCGTCAGTACTTTAGAAAGGCGGATCGCTTCGGGCAGATTATCCACGCCAATACCTAAATTACGGAGCGGCTTGGGTACGATGAATAGGTTGTCCTGTGTCACACGACAATACCAATCGCCTCCAAGTCTAGCAACAAGATCCAATTCATGCTGTTTGATATTGTTTTTGTCATCTAGAAGGCGGGCCTGTACATGCATGGCCAATACTTCGGCGATGACTAGATTTCCTGCGCCGGGAAGGTCGCTGAGTGGTATTACACGTTGTACCTTGCATTCGAGTTGAATCGGGGACTCTGCCACACGAGGTGGTTTTATATAGGTTGAAGGAAGTGGGGTAAGACCTGCTTTTTCGAATTCGTCGATTCCTTCGGCATATTCTGTGCTTGCTAAGGACTGTTGTTGTACCAAATCGTAGTTTACGATATTGATGACGACTTCGTCCACTTCCAAAATGTTCTCGAGCGTGTGTTTGGTTGAACCATCCCGCATACGTCTCAACGGAGAGAATACACACACCGGTGGTTGGTGCGACATGAGGTTGAAATAGCTGAAGGGACTAAGGTTGACCTGCCCACTTTTTGATATGGTACTGGCAAAACATATAGGTCTTGGCGCAATTGCATATTTGATTAAGTTGTCGAATATAGCTTGATCTTTTTTTGGATCAAAACTTATAATATTACTCATTTTTTGCTCTTTATTAAGGTCGTTACTCGTTTGTTAATACTATTTTGTTTTCCAATAGACCAAGTCCTGTGACCTCAAGCGTAATGGTATCACCATCTTGTAGCCATTGATCTGTATGATTTGGGTTTGCTAGGCGTGCGGTGCCATTGAGCTCGAGAAAGCAACCAGTTCCTACGGTTCCGGATCCTATTACATCACCAGGGAAAAGTTCTACGCCATAGGAAACACGCTCTATGATTTCGGCGAATGTCCAGTCCATGTCTGCAAAATTCCCAAGGGAGACTTGTTGTCCATTTACGCTACATGTCATTTCTAGGTTATATGAGTCGCCAGTGTGACCTTTGTAGTGTGGTATTTTATACGCTAGTAATTCGTCTTTTGTGACCAAATAAGGGCCTATTACGGTCGCGAAGTCTTTCCCTTTTGCAGGACCCAAATTTAGTTTCATTTCTTCCATCTGTAGCTTACGGGCACTGATGTCGTTCATGATCATATAACCTGCAATATAGTCGTCTGCTTCTGCCGCTTTAATGTTTTTTCCTCTTTTATTAATGACTATCGCGACCTCAAGTTCGAAGTCCAATTGTTGCATATGTAGCGGCATACAGTGAATATCTCCTGGGCCATAAATCGCGTTATGGTTTGTGAAATAGAATACCGGGAATTGATCGAACTCAGGGATCATGTCTAAGCCACGATTTCGTCTGGAGGTCGCTACATGCTGTCTAAAAGCATAAGCATCTCTACAGGAAGTCGGGTGGGGGACAGGTGCCATTAATTGAGCGTCTGTTATGTTTATTCCCTTTATATTGATGGTGCCATTTTTGATTTTTGCTTCTGCTTGCTGTAAGGCAAGCATAGTTGTAGGGCCTCCATTTAAGAATTCCTGCATTGAGGTGGGAAGTTTATCACTGATTTCAGCGCAACGGTAAACTGTTGTATTTATTAAAATAGCGAGATTTTCGGCATTGTCATGAAGACAGGTTACAATTCTCATAAAAAGAGCGGCATTAAAAAGGGTTCAATTATAGATTTACCGTGCAAATATACATATGATTATAAATATTTAAATTTTTTCGTCGGATAATATTGGAAAATATTTTTATCTTTATACCATATTATAAACCCTGCTATGTACAATCTTTGTGTATATACCCCAAAGTTATCCTTAGGATTGATTGCTTTTATAAAAGCGATGCTAGCAGAGATTGTGTTTGCACAGTATTAAGCCCCTTATTCCATTTAACTCGTAACTAGGCTTATCGAGTATTTCATTTTTTGTTTTTTAACTGTTTTAAACCAGAGGATTATGGCATTTTATCATAAGCTCGGGAAAGTCCCCAACAAGCGACATACCGTATTTAAAAAAGAAAATGGCGATTTATACGCCGAAGAATTGGTTTCAACACATGGTTTTTCCAGTGTTTACTCCCTTGTATATCACTGTCATCCGCCAACATTGGTGCGACAGATAAGAGAACCTTATGATGTTTCTCCAAAAATTGCACGGGAGAAGCATCTGAAGCATACCAGTTTGAAAGGATTTTCATTGGCCGCGGTCGATGATTATTTGGAAAGCCGTAAGCCCGTATTGGTGAACCATGATCTGCACATCTCCTTGGCTGCTCCCCGACATTCGATGACAGACTATTTCTATAAGAATAGTCAGGCTGATGAAATCATATTTATCCATGAGGGACGAGGTGTTTTAAAAACGGGATATGGTCAGATTACATTTTCTTATGGGGACTATCTGGTTATTCCACGAGGTACGATCTATCAACTTCACTTTGAGGATACGGCAAATCGTTTGTTGATCGTAGAGTCTTTTTCTCCAGTTCGTACGCCAAAGCGTTACCGCAATGAATTTGGACAATTGATGGAGCACGCTCCATTCTATGAACGTGATATCCGTGTGCCTGAAAATCTGGAGACCTTTGATGAAATGGGGGATTTTGAGGTCAAGATAAAAAAAGAGGGGTTGATCTATCCGTATGTGTATGGCAGCCACCCGTTTGATTTTATTGGTTGGGATGGCTATCACTATCCATGGGCTTTTTCTATTCACGATTTTATGCCTATCACGGGGATGTTGCACCAACCTCCTCCGGTACATCAGACTTTCGAAACGGATGCATTTGTATTGTGTAGTTTTTGCCCTCGCTTATACGATTATCACCCGTTAGCGGTTCCGGCTCCTTACAACCATAGTAATGTCGATTCGGATGAACTTTTGTACTATGTGGATGGCGATTTTATGAGCCGTAAGTCGGTGGAGAAAGGACAGATTACGTTGCATCCGGGAGGGATACCACATGGACCGCACCCAGGTACGGTTGAGAAAAGTATCGGGCAAATGCGGACAGATGAATTGGCGGTAATGATCGATCCTTTTAGACCGTTGATGTTGACGGAGGATGCGTTAGCATTGGAAGATCCTGATTATTACAAATCATGGATGAATTAGTAACTAATTAATAAACAATAATATATTATCATGGCACAAACTTTTGCGGAGAAAATTGCGACAGCGCAAGATTTTCTTCCTATTAATGGTACGGATTACATTGAGTTTTATGTGGGGAATGCGAAACAAGCTGCGCATTATTACAAAACAGCTTTTGGTTTTCAGTCGGAGGCTTATGCTGGTCCAGAGACTGGAGTTCGGGATCGTGCATCCTATGTTTTGAAACAGAATAAAATCAGACTGGTATTGACATCTGCTTTGCGCTCGGATCATGCTATTTCGGAGCATGTCAAAAAGCATGGTGATGGCGTCAAGATATTGGCTTTGTGGGTTGATGATGCTCGGAAATCTTTCGAAGAAACCACTAAGCGCGGAGCGCGGGTATACCAGGAACCATTATGTACACAGGATGAGCACGGTGAGGTTTGGACAGCAGGTATCTATACCTATGGAGAGACAGTACATATGTTTGTCGAGCGTAAAAACTACAAAGGCGCGTTTTTACCTGGATACGAGTCTTGGGTTAGCGATTATAATCCTGAAGAGACTGGCCTCTTGTATGTAGACCACTGTGTGGGTAATGTCGATTGGAATAAAATGAATGAGACTGTTGAGTGGTATCAAAATGTGATGGGATTTGTGAATATTCTTTCTTTTGATGATAAACAGATCAACACAGAGTATTCGGCTTTGATGAGTAAGGTGATGAGTAATGGTAATGGTTATGTGAAGTTCCCGATCAATGAGCCTGCAGAAGGAAAGAAGAAATCCCAGATTGAAGAATACCTTGAGTTTTACGAAGGCGAGGGGGTACAGCATGCTGCCTTAGCTACTAATGATATTGTTTCTACGGTCAAAGCCCTAAAGGCTCGTGGTGTGGAGTTTTTAGGTGCTCCTCCTGAGGCTTATTACGATATGTTGCCGGACCGCGTGGGGGTAATTGACGAAGAAATCAAAATCATCCAAGATTTGGGTATTCTAGTCGATAGAGATGAGGAAGGGTATCTTCTTCAGATTTTTACAAAACCAGTCCAAGATCGTCCTACTTTATTTTTTGAAATCATCCAACGAAAAGGTGCGCAGAGTTTTGGTGCAGGAAACTTTAAAGCGTTGTTTGAGGCTATAGAACGGGAACAGGAGCGAAGAGGTAATTTATAAGATAAGGTGTCTATTTTAGGATTTTAAAAATAATATGAAGGAATTACTTAGGGATTTTGAACACAAAAGACCGGAGATTGTATTTGAATGGAAGGATAGTGAGACTGAGGCAGAAGGATGGGTTGTAATCAATTCATTGCGTGGAGGAGCAGCGGGTGGTGGTACACGAATGCGTGCCGGGTTGGATCGGAATGAAGTAGAGTCGCTTGCCAAAACAATGGAAGTGAAATTTACGGTATCTGGACCAGCTATAGGGGGTGCTAAATCTGGGATTAATTTTGATCCTAAAGATCCTCGAAAAAAGGAGGTGCTGGCCCGTTGGTTCAAAGCGGTGACACCTTTGTTGAAAAACTATTATGGTACAGGTGGAGATCTTAATATCGACGAAATCCACGATGTAATACCGATGACGGAGGAGTATGGTCTTTGGCATCCTCAAGAGGGAGTGTTGAATGGGCATTTTAATGTCCGTGAGAGTGAGCGTATCCGTCAAATCGGACAATTGCGGTACGGTGTATCTAAGGTTTTGGAGGATGCATTTTATACCCCAGACCTAAAGCGTAAGTATAAAGTTGCTGATATGATTACTGGCTTTGGTGTTGCGGAGTCTGTCCGTCATTTTTATGATCTCTATGAATCCGGATGTCAAGGTAAGAGAGCGATTATCCAAGGCTGGGGGAATGTGGCTGCAGCCGCCGCATTTTATCTGTCTAAAATGGGAGTTCGTATCGTTGGTATTATAGATCGTATGGGGGGCTTGATTAATACAGATGGGTTTGATGAGCATGCAATAACAGATTTGTTCCTTAATCGTAATGGTAATGAGCTGGTCTCTTCTGATATGATTCCTTCGGATAAATTGCAAGAAGAGGTATGGTCTATTGGAGCTGATATTTTTATTCCTGCTGCCGCTTCTCGTCTGGTGTCCAAGGCTCATGTACAGCAAATGGTGGATAACGGCTTGGAGCTAATCGCCAGTGGTGCAAATGTACCTTTTGCGGATAAAGAGATTTTCTATGGCCCTGTGATGGAGTATGCTGATCAGCAGGTGGCTGTAATTCCAGATTTTGTGGCCAACTGTGGTATGGCGCGGGTATTTGCCTATTTGATGCAACCGAATATTGAAATCAGTGATGATGCTTTGTTTTCTGACGTTTCAAAAGTGATACAACAAGCGCTGAAAGCGATTTATGATGTTTCGAAAGAACGGACACAGTTATCGTCCAACGCTTATGAGATTGCTTTACGGCAATTGATTTAGTCAAAAGAAAAGGGACTTTAGTATTAAAGTCCCTTTTTTGTTTTCGATTATTTATTTGCTGTATTTTTTAATGATTGTTTCCAGAACATCTGCTGTGAGTTCGTGCTCAGCGAGTGTTGGAAATCCTTCCCAGCGGACAATGCCTTGAGGATCTAAGAGTATACAGTGTGGTATTCCTTTTACCTCTAGCTCTTTTTTAAGTCTTGCTTGCGTGTCTATTGCATTATAGTACTCTATTTTTATGTCCTTAGCATTTTGGACTTTTTCGGCAGTTTCGTCGGATATTCCTACAATAACCAATTGATCTTTATATTTTTCCTGCCATTCATTTAATTCAGGAATAACCCTGCGGCATGGACCACACCAAGTTGCCCAGAAGTCGACGAGTACAAATTTTCCTTTAGTTTGGGGCGCATCAGAAAGCCACTGTTCAACTTGAAGATCTGGTGCTTTCTCATTCAAGATTGATTTAGCCCATAATTTTTTGCCGTTATTGCTTTCCTGTGCTTGGCTAAGTGTAAAAGTCAAGCAGAGTGATAGGATTGCTAGTGTGTTAGTTATTAGTTTTTTATGCATTTCTGTAAGTTTTTTTTATTAGGTTACTGGGCACAATTTACAATAGTTTTAGTCTTTCCACAAGAAGATAACGAGCTCTTTACATTGGCATTGTTATCTCAGTGAATTGTAATGTAAAGTTATATGCATTTTTTATTCCTGCTAATTTTGGTATTTTTACCATTTATTATAAGGTGAAATCAGTACATATCGTATGCCAGTTAAGATACCCGATAGCTTACCAGCCATAGAGCTGCTAAAAAATGAAAGTATATTTGTGATGAGTGATCTTCGTGCTAATGAGCAGGATATTCGTCCCCTTCGACTTGTTATTCTGAATCTCATGCCCTTGAAGATTTCGGCAGAAACAGATTTTGTCCGCTTATTGTCAAATAATCCTTTGCAGATCGAGGTAGAGTTTTTGAACCTAGAGTCTCATACTTCCAAAAATACACCTGCGGAACACTTGGAAATGTTTTATAAGGGGTTCTCAGATGTTGCTGATGATTTTTACGACGGGATGATCATTACAGGAGCTCCAGTAGAAATGCTTCCTTTTGAGGAGGTGACCTATTGGGAGGAGGTGACCCGTATTTTTGATTGGGCGCGTAGTCACGTAACTTCAACGTTATATATTTGTTGGGCTTCTCAAGCAGCGTTATATCATTTTTATGACGTTGAGAAACAACCTTTGGACAAGAAGCTTTTTGGTGTCTTTAACCATATTGCTTTGGATAAGACAAATCCTTTGTTTAGGGGCTTTGACGATGAATTCTTTATTCCACACAGTAGACATACTACTATTTCGAAAGAAGATCTAGAAAAGAATAATGATATCGAGGTCCTTTCTGAATCAGAAGAGGCAGGGATTGCAATTGCAAGTTCGCGAGGGGGACGGGAATTCTATTTAACAGGACATTCGGAGTATGCTCCGTACACGTTGCATCAGGAATATGTTAGGGATGTCGAAAAGGGGATGGAAATAGATGTTCCACTAAATTACTACACGAATGATGATCCGTCATTGTCTCCTAAAGTCAGGTGGGTGAGCCATGCTAATCTATTATTCAATAACTGGCTTAATTACTTTGTGTATCAGGAGACTCCTTTTGATCTTAAAAATGTCCCTAATTTAGGTGATTTAAGAGACAACAACCATTAAGCTACAGTCTGGTGAAGGGCGGTGGTGATGCGAGATGTCTGATATTGAAAAACGCCATGAAGCTGGGAGCAACAGGCGTTTCTAACTAACCATTTTTAACCTAAATTATGAATCATAAGTAAAACGATGGTCAACTGTTTTTATTGTGTTGAATAACAATTTTTTATTGCAATCAATTACTTTTGTTACAATTAATTCATCTTTTATATGTTTTAAGTGATGAAATGTTTGATAAATGGGGGAGCTCGTTTGATGAATTTATAACACTCCATTAAGCATTTTATAGTATTGATGTTTAACGTAACGTATTAATGATGAGGTGTAAGCATATGGATTATCCTTTTGGGCTTTGGATCAAGCAGAGCTTTGTTTTTGCGTTGACTGCGACCTTGCTTATTGCGCTAGCTTCTTTTACAGGAGGATTCATGAGTACCCGTAGTGTTGTACAGATCTGCATCACATTTTTAGTTATCCTGATTGTTGCCTTCAATAATATCTGTATTCATGTTTATTTTAGGGTAGAGGATCCTGTTAAGTCACCTCTGTACGTTAAGGTTATTAGTTTTGGAAGTGCCATTTTAATTATTTGGGTTTTTCATTATATCGAACGTTTTCTAGGTGTTTTGGATCATCGACTACATAGCTTCCTGATTCAAAATCCTGTTCGCAATTTTACATTTATCAGTGTTCAAGGGAGTCTACTGAATGTTGTAGTACTGCTATGGCTTTACTTTTTAATGTCTGAGCATGCAAAGGCACATCATAAGCTGGAACGCTCGAGGCTGGAGCGTTCTCGTGAAGAAGCGATCAATCTCATGATGCGACAACAGATTCAACCTCATTTCTTGTTTAATGCTCTTGCTACCTTGAAAACACTAATCCGTAAGGATCCGGATATGGCTCAGGATTATTTGGTTCAGCTTTCTGATTTTTTACGTATTACGATTGCTTCTGTGAAGAATGGGGAGTTGGCTAGCATTGATCAAGAGATCAAGCTTTGTGAGGATTATCTGAATATGCAGAAGATCCGTTTTGGAGAGGCGCTGCATTATGAGGTGAATATTTCAGCAGATATACGGGTGAAGCAACTGCCTATTTTCTCTATTCAACCATTGGTCGATAATGTTTTAAAGCATAATTCTTTTACGGTGGCAGATCCAGTACGGATTAGTGTTGCAGCGAGTGATGGCTGGATATCTGTACGTAATAATAAGAATATCAAGTATCAGAAAGTAGATTCTAACGGTAGTGGTCTTCGTAATCTGATAGAGCGATATAAGTATTTATTTGTGCAAGGGGTTGAAATCGAAGAGTCAGAAACTTTTTTTGAGGTACGTATTAAGATTGTATGATGAGAGTGGTTTTAGTAGAAGATGAAGGCTTAGCAGCAGAAGACTTGGCTCAAACGTTGAGTTTGGTACTACCTCAGGTAGAGATTGTAAAATATATACAATCTGTACAGGAGGGGATTTCTTTTTTCCGTGATAATCCTAAAGTCGATCTTATTTTTTCAGATATTCAGTTGGGAGATGGCTTGAGTTTTGAAATCTTTAGAGAGGTCTTGGTTTCTGCACCTATTGTTTTTTGCACAGCCTATGATGATTACCTGTTAGAAGCTTTTAAGACGAATGGCATCGATTATATTTTGAAGCCAATTTCTAACGGAGCTGTTGAATCTACTATGCAAAAATATTTCGGTTTACAACGTCAGCTTTCGCAAGGGCCGGTTGATCATAATTTAAAGAATGGTCTCTTTAGTGATCTGATGGGGCAGACGCAGTCCCGGCAAAGTGCTTTGGTAGTCCATCACCATGGACGGATTATTCCGTTGGTTGTTGAGGATGTTGCTCTTTGTTACATCGAGTACGAGAACGTTTTTGTTAAAACTTTTGATGGCAAGGAATATGCTGTAAATAAGAGTCTTGATGATCTTGAAAAAACGTTGGGTGGTCTTTTTTTTCGAGCGAATAGACAACATCTGGTTAATAGAGCAGCATTGCGTCATGCTAGTTATACGTTGTCGCGAAAGCTGTCACTGGATCTTGCTATAGCGCATAGTTCCCGGGTTTACGTGAGTAGGGAAAAAGCTTCTACCTTTTTACGTTGGCTAGAGGCGAAAGAGTTGGCTTAATAGTGAAGCGGACGGCTCGTCCCTTATTTTGTCCGCTTGGCGCCGAAAGGCGTCAAATAATTCGGTGATTTTTATGAAGTTTGGGTTGTAGTTATTCAAGTATGGTGATGACAACGATTGCGACTATGTATAAATTTGTAAGTGTTTTCAAGACGAATGTCCAAACATTGACTGATAAGGTTCTTCTATTAGAGGGACTACAGTCTTTAAAAATTCCCCTTATTGTGAGCTTGGACCTAGAAGACGAGGATCGGGTCTTGCGTGTAGAATCTAATGAACACGTGGTGCCTCTGGTTGTGAGTAAGGTGGATGAGTATAACTTTAAGTGTGAGGAACTGGATAGTTTCCTGATGGGAATTCCATTGCGTAGCATGTCGTTATCCTAAGCAGATAACATAATTTATTGTTTTTAGCAAGAGTATAGTCGTGCTATACTCTTGCTAAGATATATTTTAGTGTTCGAAATGGTATAGGAATACTACATCTCCCACATAAGCTGGTTTGGGATTGTCTTTAATTACCAATGTAGCTTCTATAGATGCTTTGACTGTTCCTCTTAGGTTTAGTATTGATTTAACCTTAGCCTGTAGTTGTACTTCGCTATCTACCAATACGGCTTGTCCAAACTTTAAATTTTCAATTCCATAGTTGATTTCCATTTTCAGATTTCTCACATCTGCTATCTGTTTCCAAAGGTAAGGAATCAAAGAAAGGGTGAGATAACCGTGGGCAATCGTAGTTTTGAAAGGACTGTCTGTTTTTGCTTTTTCCTGATCGATATGTATCCATTGATGATCTAGGGTGGCGTCTGCAAATCTGTTAATCTGCTCTTGATCGATTTTGTGCCAATCGGAAGAGCCTAATTGTTTTCCTTCAAACGATTTATACTCCTCGTAATTGTTTATTACTACCATTTTAAGAAAGTTGTATTTAATATTTATAGTTGTAAATATTTCTGGTGTAAGTTAGCAAAACTTTCCTTAGCCTTAGTTATTTCTTTTTTAATTTAATCGTTCCCGCGAAAGAATCTAATAAATTTCTAATATTTTTCTACTGCTCCTCTAACAGCCTAGCGGCATTAATATGTTCAATTTTGTGCCAGATTAATTTGAATATGAAATCAATTAAAGGCAAAACAATGAAAATTAACAGTAAGGACATCCGTCTAAAAAAGAAAAAGCTATTGTTTTTTATAAGCATTAGTTTCTTTGTACTTTCTTCATGTAACAGTACCTCGAAGAAAGAAGAAGAAGATAATAAGGCTTATCGTATTGAAGGGGAT
This sequence comes from Sphingobacterium yanglingense, assembly GCA_040395455.1. Lineage (GTDB taxonomy): Bacteria > Bacteroidota > Bacteroidia > Sphingobacteriales > Sphingobacteriaceae > Sphingobacterium > Sphingobacterium yanglingense_A. Next base: position 15,537 of record JBEBQJ010000018.1, read on the forward strand.
GCGGTCTTATTGACAGCGGGGTCTCCGATTCATGCTAAGTTGGGTTTTGAAACTGTAGCGGAGGAAGATTTTGTTTTGGAGATGACAAGTGCTGGTACGGTCAAGACGATTCCCAATGCCTATGCGGAGATTGCATCACCATTTGCAGGTCGGGTATTACGTTCGTTTGTTCGTTTGGGACAGAAGGTACAGCCAGGTTCGCCAATTTTTGAACTGAGTTCTCCCGACTACTTTAATGCGGAGAAAGAATATACGGACGCCCGTCAAGAATTTCGTCAAGCTGAATTGAATTTGAAACGTCAACAAGATCTCTTAAAAAACGGAGTAGGTATACAACGGGAACTGGAGGATGCAGAAACTGATTATGAGATAAAGAAATCTGCATTATCAAATTCGTTGTCCGCTTTAAAGATATTTAATGTTAACCCGGAGAAGATGTCTCTTGGAAAGCCTATGATTGTACGGTCTCCTATCAAAGGAGAAATTGTGGATAATAATATTGTAATCGGACAATATCTGAAGGAAGATGCTGAACCTATTGCTGTAGTTGCAGAACTTTCTAAAGTATGGATTGTGGGACAGGTGAAAGAAAAGGATATCCGTTTTATCCATGAATTGGACGAAGTTGAGGTGAAAGTTGCTGCTTATCCAGACCATCTGATAAAAGGAAAGGTATACCATGTTAATGAAATTGTAGATGAAGAGACACGTAGCGTTGAGGTATTGATCGAGTGTGATAATATCAATCATGAGCTGAAACCAGGTATGTATGTAACCGTACTTTTTAGAGATACGCCTCAGAAATCTATTCTTGTGCCTAGTAGTGCGGTATTTCAGGCTAATGATAAGCAGTTTGTTTTTGTAAAAGAGGGAGATAGCAGGTTTGTGAAAAGAGAGATCCATACGGCAGGAACTTCAAACGAGCGTGTCGTGGTAAGCGCTGGTCTTGGTACTGGAGAGACTATTGTGACGAGTGGTGGGGCGTTAATGTTGAGAAGCTATTAGGCTCAAGGTATATATAGTGAACAGTTTATAGATTAAGGATTAAGCGATGAATAAATTAATACATAATGGTGTAGCTAAGCGCTGGGTAATGGTGGCTTTGTTTACCCTTATTGCTTTTTTTGGATATTATTCGTGGAAGCAGCTTGCTGTTGAAGCCTATCCGGATATTGCAGATGTGACTTCCCAAGTAGTGACCCAGGTACCGGGGCTAGCAGCAGAAGAGATTGAACAGCAAATTACTATTCCTGTGGAACGTGCTCTGAATGGGTTGCCTGGTATGCATGTAATGCGTAGTAAGAGCACATTTGGTCTATCTATTATCACGATTGTTTTTCAGGATGGGATAGATGATTATTGGGCGAGATTACGGATTGAGGAACGGCTTAACGAGGTAGAACTACCTTATGATGCAGTCCCAGGATTAGACCCTCTTACTTCACCAACAGGAGAGGTGTACCGTTATATTGTAGAGAGCAGTGGGGGACACGATTTGAGGGCCCTTACCGATCTACAGAATTTTACCATTATGCCTCGTATCAAACAGGTGTCAGGTGTAGCGGATGTAACCAATTTTGGTGGTATTACGACACAGTTTCAAGTTGAGGTGGATCCCCGTAAGTTGGAACAGTATTCTATCACGTTGACAGAAGTTATTGAGACTATTGAAAATAACAATATCAATGCCGGTGGGAGTGTACTTCCTCGTGGCGAGTTGGGATATGTAGTACGTGGTATCGGATTGGTAAGGGATTTGGAAGATCTGGGAAAAATCGTCGTAAAATCTGAAAAGGGAGTGCCCATCTTTTTGCAGGATATCGGAGAGCTGAAATATGGTATGTTGGAACGGAAAGGAGTATTGGGCTATACAGACCGTGAACGGGATTATTCGGATAGTTTGGAGGGGATAGTGCTATTGCTAAAAGGACAGAATCCTTCTTCGGTTTTGGAAGGAATCCACGAGGCTGTTGAAGAACTGAATAATGGCGGATTGCCGGAAGGTGTACATATTCATACGTTTTTAGACCGTACGGATCTGGTTGATACAACTTTGAACACGGTGTCACATACCTTGTTGGAAGGGATGGCATTGGTTATTATCGTATTGATTGTCTTTTTAGGTAGTTGGCGGGGTGCTCTTTTAGTAGCGGTTACGATTCCTCTTTCGTTGTTAACGGCCTTTATTCTGATGCACTTTACGGATATCCCAGCCAATCTATTATCACTGGGCGCTATCGACTTTGGTATTATTGTGGATGGGGCGATCGTGATGCTGGAAACTATTCTCAAGAAACGTGAGGATAATCCAGATCTTGAGTTAGCGGAAAAAAGTATAGCACAGCGGGCAGCAGAGGTAGCTAAACCTGTATTCTTCTCGACGATTATTATCATTACTGCCTACTTGCCGTTATTTGCTTTTGAGCGTGTGGAGAAGAAGCTTTTTACGCCAATGGCATTTACAGTTGGGTATGCTTTGTTGGGTGCGTTGGCGGTAGCTTTATTGGTTATTCCTGGTATTGCTTACGTTATCTATAAAAAGCCACAAAAAATCTATCATAATAAATGGCTTGAAAAGATTTCAGATTCCTATTCCAGTGGTATAAAACGTATCATGCAAAAGCCGAAGCAGGTTTTTATTCCTCTGATTTTGATTTTAGCTGCAACTTCTTTTTTGGCTGTACGAGTGGGAAAGGACTTTTTACCTCCTCTTGATGAAGGATCTATCTGGCTGCAGGTACAGTTGCCTCCTGGTATCTCCGTGCAAAAGGCGAGCGAGATGAGTGATACATTGCGGGCAAGGACGATGGAGTTTGATGAGGTTACCTATATTATGGTTCAGGCAGGGCGTAATGATGATGGAACAGATCCATGGACAGCTTCTCATTTTGAGGTTTCTATAGGTATCAAACCCTATAAAGAATGGCCTAAAGGAAAGACTAAGTATGATTTGATCGACGAGTTGGCAGCAGTGTATGATAGCATGCCAGGGTTTACGGTTGGATTCTCGCAACCGATGATCGATGGGGTAATGGATAAGATTTCAGGAGCACATAGTGAGCTTGTGGTCAAGGTGTATGGTGATGATTTTAAAGAGACACGACGTATTGCGGAGGAAGTGCTCGGAACTTTGGCTACGATTCCTGGTGCCGTGGATCTGGATATTGACCAAGAACCGCCTTTACCCCAGCTGCAGATCCATGCAGATCGTGATAAAATAGCACAGTACGGTCTTAATGTATCTGATGTTGCCGAACTGATAGAGGTTGCTATTGGAGGTAAGGCTGTATCTCAGTTGTTTATTGGACATAAAGTATATGATATTATATGTCGCTACAGCGAGGCAAGCCGGAATACTCCGGAGAAAATATCTAATCTTATGTTGACTTCCCAAACCGGTGCGAAGATCCCTTTATCTCAGATTGCTGATGTAAGGTTGAGTACTGGAGAGAGCACAATAACCCGTGAAATGAATAAGCGACACTTGACCGTGAAGTTGAATGTGCGTAATAGAGACCTGAATTCCTTGTTGGCGGAAGCACAACAAGCGATTGATAAGCGTGTTGAATACGATCACGATAAGTATCATATCAGCTGGGGTGGACAGTTTGAAAATCAGAACAGGGCTTATGAGCGTTTGGCTGTCATAGTTCCGCTTGCGTTAGCGATTATGTTTATTCTCCTCTATAGTGCATTCGGTTCGTTCCGTCAAGCAGGTCTTTTGATGAGTATTGTTCCGTTGGCTTTATTTGGAGGTATGTTAGCCCTGAATGTCCGTGGCATGTCTTTAAATGTTTCGTCAGCTGTTGGTTTCATTGCTTTATTTGGCGTAGCTATCCAGAACGGAGTGATTATGATATCGCATATTAATGAACTACGACGAAAAGGGTATGATCTTTCTCGTTCGGTTATCGAGGGGGCTGCCCATCGTTTCAGACCTGTACTGATGACGGCAACTGTAGCTGTACTTGGACTATTCCCTGCATCGCTTGCTACTGGAATAGGTTCTGACGTACAACGTCCGTTGGCTACAGTGATTGTATATGGCTTATTGTTTTCTACGATTATTACCTTGTTTGCATTACCGGCATTGTATTATTTGGTGGAACGCAAATGGGGAAAAAACTATACGGCTTCTAAACAGGATTAAATTATACGGAGATGAAAAAATATATAAATATCATATTTAGTCTGGCCTTACTATCTGTAGGTACTACTCAGGTGTCGGCCCAGGTATTGGACTCTTCCTTTTCTTATAAGGAGATCGATTATACTACGTTTGTACGTTTGGTAGGAAAAAATAACCTAGCTTATTCGGCGGAGAAGTTCAATGTTGATATCGCTGAGGCTGAAATTTTACAGGCACGGGTTTTTCCAGATCCAGAACTGTCATTTGAGGCGTCCGATAACGGGCAAAGACGGATGAAGATGGGATATGGTTTCGCTTCTGAGTTATCTTGGACCGTAGAGCTTGGCGGTAAACGCCATGCTCGATTGGATGTAGCCAAAGATCAGGTACAGGTGACTCGATTACTATTGGAGGATTACTTTAGGAATCTACGGGCTGACGCGACCTTGGCCTATTTGACAGCGCTACAGAACAAGATGCTATTGGATGTGCAGCAGACGTCCTATGAACAGATGAAGAAACTTGCGGAGGCTGATAGTATTCGCTATCGCCTGGGGAGTATTTCACAAGTAGATGCTCGGCAGTCAAAATTGGAGGCTTCTACAATGTTGAATGAGGTGTTTGCTGCAGAAGCGGAATGGAAAAGTGCTCTAGCAGATTTGTCAACACTTCTTGGTGATGAGCAGATTGACTTTCTTTGGAATCCTACTGGTGATTTGAAGGGCTTAGGCCGTGATTTTGTATTAAGTGAAATAATCGGCGAAGCCAAAATGAATAGAGCAGATTTGCAGGCGGCCTTACAGCAGAAGAACCTTTCTGCAAGTTTGTTGAAATTAGCTAAAGCCAATAGGGCGATAGATCTAGGGCTATCCTTAGGTATGGATTATGCCTCGTACGTGAATAATGTTATAGCGCCTACTCCATCGATGACTACTGTAAAAGTCGGTGTCAGTGTGCCACTCAAATTTTCAAACAAGCATCCTGCAGAGGTTCGCTCTGCTCAATGGGGAATGTTGCAGGCAGAGAAAGAACACAAGCAAACCGCTTTGGTCATCCAAAGTGAAGTAACTCAGGCTTATCACGGCTATCAGGCGGCTAAAAAACAAGTCGCACAGTTTGAAGCGGGGCTCTTAACGGATGCTCAGGCTATTTTGGATGGTAAAATATATAGTTATCAACGGGGCGAGAGTTCTTTATTGGAATTGTTGGATGCACAGCGGACCTATATTGAGGTACAGCAGAACTATTATGTGACGCAGTATAATTGTGCTGCTGCATTGGTTGAATTGGAGCGTGCAGTGGGAATTTGGGATATTAATTTTTAAAAAACAATTGGTTATGAAAGTAACGAAAAATATACTTTTCCTAGGGTTGGTTAGTTTGTTGTTCTGCCATAAGATGGTGGTTGCTCAGGATGGGACAAAAGATAAAGGGGACGATTCTACGGCATTTTTTGTCGACGAAATCTTGGCCGTTGGTAGGGTGTCGTGGGGGATGAAGGCTGGAGTAAACTATACCAATTTGCATGGTAAGGATATGGCTTATTTGTTTTCCAATGATGAATCCACTTATAAAGTAGGTTTTCAAGGAGGAGTCTTTGTCCGAACAGCATTGAATAAGCGGTTTACATTAGGACATGAGCTAATGTTTAACCAACGGAAATTTGGTGTCTTACTCTCTGATGATGGGGGAGATTATAGTTCAAGAATCGCTACGGGCTCTATTGTCCTAATGCCTATCAATGTAGATTATGCCGTCGGCCCTGTGCATATCTATGCAGGACCCTATGTCAGTACATTGTTGTATGCGGATATCCAACGTAGAGATGAAGACGGTACTTGGTTTAAGGATAAACAGATTTATGGAAGTGCTGGAGATGATGAATCGGGGAATAAGTATTTGCAGAAGATGGAGATGGGGTTTAATACCGGAATAGCGTATCAATTGAATCGCCGCTTTTTATTGGGACTTAATTACACACAAGGATTATCAAGTATGTTCCAATATGCTAGTAGCTATGACGTAGGTGATTCTAAAGATCATATTCGAGTATTTAGTAGAGGCTTTTCTTTTTCCTTGGCTTATACCTTATAGAAAAATAAATCAACTGTGCTATGATAGATTCTTGGAAATATTTAAAATGGAATGCTTAATCCTAGAGAATGCCTATCGCGTTGTTTTGGAAATGATGTATTTTTGAGGGATGTAATTGATCGTAATCTGAAAAGGTTACAGTGCAATGAATAACAATATGAAAGATAAGGTAGAGAAACATTGGTCAAAGGTCGAGTATTTGCATGAGGTGGTTACGAATAGTAATATTCACATTCGAGGAACCAAAAGTTACTATAGCAATGCTTGGACCGGCTCATTTGAAGAAAGTGTAGTGCGTTATTTATATGGGGATCCCTATAGTGTTGCTAATTGGGAGCCTGCCTGGGATATTGATCAATTGTATATTGGCAATTATGTATGTATAGGCGCTGAGGTACTTATCTTAATGGGGGGTAATAATACCCATAGAACTGATTGGTTCAGTTTGTACCCTTTTACAGAATCGATTCTGGAATCTTATAAGCAGAAAGGAGATACCCGTATTGATGACGGGGCCTGGCTTGGCATTCGTTCTATCATTATGCCAGGTGTTCATATCGGTGAGGGAGCTGTAGTTGCTGCTGCTGCTGTAGTGACCAAAGATGTACCTCCTTATGCGATTGTAGGAGGGAATCCAGCGAAGGTTATTGGTTACCGTTTTGGACCGGAGGTGATCGAAGAGCTGTTAGCTCTTCATATTTATGAATGGTCTAGCGCCAAGTTTAAAGCGCTTCGTCCTTATCTGACCTCGAATGATATTTCAGAGTTGCTTAAACGCGTTCAAACTTACGACGCTAATGAGAAGATACCTTCTAAAGACTAATATATGAATATAAGAAAAGCAGAATTGACTGATCTCCCGACGCTAGATGCACTTTATCTTTCGTTGTTCAAGCAGATGGCGGTTTATGAACCTAATTATATGAATGCTGCTAGACAGGATGAAGCTTTTATAAAGAGAGTCATTGCAGGTGAAGATAATTTTATTGGGTTCGTTTACGAAGAACAGGGAGTTGTGCTTGGAATGGCTGTGGCCCAACTACAGTCTACCGATCCTTACAATTGTTTGAAACCTTTGAAATCTGTGTATCTAATGGATATTGTCGTAGCGGAAGATATGCAAGGTAAGGGCATTGGGAAATCACTTCTTCAGCAAGTTAAAGATTGGGGAAGATTTAATCAGGTTGATTATTTTGAACTCACTGTGTTGACAAGCAATAGATCTGCGATGGCTCTTTATGAACGAGAAGGGCTTCTACCGTTCAGTATGTCGATGCGTATGGTTTTGTAATACATCATTATATATATAAAACTACGTTTGTTTAGACGTAGTTTTTTTATTTCCTAATCTATGATTACTTTTAAAGGTTAGATAATGTTTTACTATTTGAATGAATCCCATTATTCAACAGTTTAAAAGGTATGGTTTTCTCAGTTCAGAAGCTGAGAAAGCTATTGAGGATAGAACCAAGTGTCTTTTTAAGAAGAAGCATGATCATTTTCTGAAATCAGGACAGGTGTTGTCAAGTTATTTTGTTTTGGAAAAAGGCTTGATTCGCGCTTACTTTTATCGAGATGATAAAGAGGTGAATACTTGGTTTGGTGAAGAAAATCAGATTTTTGGCTCTATACTACCTATATACACGAATCGGCCTTCCTTTGAGAATATACAGTTTTTAGAGGATTCGGAGGTATATGCTATTTCTGTAGAGGATTTGAATGAACTGTATCGGTTGTATCCTGAACTAAATCTAATAGGGCGTAAGATAGCGGAAGAGGTTTGTGTAATTTTAGAAGAGCGTAGTATCTCACTCCATACCGAATCTGCTACTGAACGATATCAGTCGTTGATTCGCTTGCAACCTAGACTGCTAAGTCGTGTTAACCTTGGACATATTGCTTCTTACCTAGGCATTACTCAGGAGACCTTGAGTCGAATCCGGAGATATTAGTTGATTTTGATATACATCAAAAAATGTTGCCTTTTTGGACTCTATTTTTGTGGTATATAATTTAACTTTTTGAAAATGAATTGGATTGCGTTGATTGCTGCTGGTATTTTTGAGATTGGTTGGCCCCTAGGTTTAAAAATGGCTCAAAATGGTGAAGGAAGTAAAGCCGGTTGGGTACTCTTAGCTATTGTATCTATGGGTATTAGTGGGGCATTGTTGTTTTACGCTCAAAAAACTATTCCGATAGGTACTGCATATGCGGTATGGACAGGATTAGGAGCCGTAGGTACATTATTGGTCGGAATCACATTTTTTGGAGATTCTGCTAGTATTTTTCGATTGCTGTCTGCTGTATTAATTGTAGCCGGAATTGTTGGGTTGAAAGTGTTTTAGATTTTTTCCATGCTTTCTCCTAAGGTGTTAAAAAGGGGAAGCATGGCTTTTTTTGATTTTTCCGGATGTCCTAAAGAATTGGTTTTTAATTAAAGATTTCTTTATTTAGCTGTATAGAAATCAAATATAATGGGCAACGATTATTCAGAGCAAGTGGTAGACGAAGAAGAGATTGGTTCTCTTTTTAGAATGTACTACGCTGTGTTCTGTGTTCAGGCATTGCGTGTTGTGCACGATGTCGATATAGCTAAAGATCTGGTTCAGGATTTCTTTATTAATTATTGGGAGCGTCGGAAACAGGGGATGGGACGTCCTGAGGAGTTTAAGCATTATGGGATGCGTGCTGTCCGGAATCTAGGAATTGACTATTGTCGAAGGCTGCAGGTGAAAGAACGAAAAGCGGAAGTGTTTTCTAATGTGGAACCTGCTTATAACCCTTCAGGAGAACAGGAGGAAGAATCTTCTTATTACGACCGCCTGCAACGGATTTTTGAACTTTTGGAAGAACTTCCTGAGGGACAGAGAACAATATTAAAACTCCATGCTTTAGATAAAATGAGCTACCTCCAAATCGCTCATGCGCAAGGTGTAAGTATAAACACGGTCCGAACCCAACTAAGTAGGGCCTATAGTTCATTAAGGAAGTCCGCATCTGGGCTACTTTTACTTGCTCTATTGACTTATATTTAAAAATAATCATATTGTAAATCAGTCTTTTGTGTTTTTTATTCAAAGAGCTGTCACATCTTTTGTGTTTTTTTGCGACTTACAGTTACGATGGAGTCAAAAAAGTTTTCCCCCGAAGAGCCCGATTGGGATAAGTTTCTTGAGCAACTGAATTCAGATTCTCAATTAGAGGGTCAATTTTCACCTGCGGAGTCAATGCAGTTTAAGGAGCTTAAACATTTAGTTGAAGAAACTGCCGATGCCCTAACTGTATACGAGAAGTTGGATTGCAAAGGAAGTTGGGATACTTTTATGGGCAAGGCGCGAGAACATAACTTGATTAAGGAAGAGGTGAGGAATAGATTTTGGTCAAATAGACTTTTTATGCGCTATGCAGCAGCCGCGGTCTTTTTGGTTTTGACCGTTGGGGGCTACTTTCTACTAAAGACTAAAGTTGGGAATACTGTTGAAGATGCGGTTATAGCAGATGGCATAGTACCAGGAGGGAACAAAGCTCTTCTGATTCTTTCAAATGGCGATAAGATGGTATTGGATGCGGATGAAAAAGGAATTCGTATTGATGATAAGGGGATCCGTTATGCGAGTGGCGCTGCTGTGTCTTCTCTTTCTCAGGAGGTGACCTTTGCGACTCTTAGTGTGCCGCGGGCAGGTCAGTATCAGTTGATATTGCCAGATGGAAGCAAAGTTTGGTTGAATTCAGAGTCAGAGTTGACATATCCTGTTTCTTTTACGGGGACTTCACGTGTTGTCCATCTGAAGGGGGAGGGATTTTTTGATGTACAGCATATGGTGGATAGGCCTTTTATTGTGAAAAGCAAAGGGCAGGATATTGAGGTTTTGGGTACAGCGTTCAATGTATCGGCTTATGAAAACGACGAAGCCACGACAACCACATTGGTAAGGGGTAGTGTACAGGTGGGAGTGAGAGGGATGGATGAACAGTTTCAGCTGAAACCTAGCATGCAGGCCTTGACAAAGAATGGTCGTGTCCGTGTTAAAACCGGGGTTAATGTGGAAGAGTATACTGCGTGGAAAGATGGTATTATTGTATTGGAGAAACAAAATATACAAGAGGTTCTTAAACAAATAGAGCGATGGTATGATGTTGAGTTTGTTACTGGAAAGACCAATCTACCTATAGAAACGATGTCTGGAGAGGTATCGAACAAGCTTCCTATCGATGTACTTTTGAAGGGCATCGAGGGGCAATTGAATATTAAATTTGAGCAAAATGGAAGGAGGTTTATGATTAAGAATTAGGTACTAGAACTACTATTCTTTGTCATGAGAAAGGCCGTAGATGCTACCAACACCTACGACCGAGTGTCAGGGAATATCAAAAATTATGTTGAAAGAATTTTTTTACTAACCTAACCTGACAAAAGTAATCAATATCCTCGTGAACATAAATAGCTAATTTGATGTGTATTGTAGGATTTTATGATGTGGATTCACTAGGATTGCTTTTGCAGGGGAAATTTAAATTTATGAATCTTAGAAACCTTGACAAGGTGCGGACATTGCTGTGGCGATGTATTGCTCGATTTGTCACATGTAAACCGACAGGTATTGGTGTTATTATGAAGTTAATTATCTTTTTGACATTTGCCTTTTCTCTTCAGGCTTCGGCAAGTTTATTAGCTCAGCGTGTTTCTCTTTCTGTCAAAAAGGGCAATTTAAAGTCAGTATTGACGGAACTTAGAAAACAAAGTGGGTATTCGTTTATCTATAGCGATCAGGATTTTAAGGATGCTAAACCTGTAGATTTTGAGGTTAAGGAGAAGGATATACTAGAAGTGCTACCTGTACTATTTGCAGGGCAGCCATTGACTTACACTGTAAATGGGAAATTGATTAGCCTGAACCGTCAGGTTGCAAAAACAAAGACCGATGTAGTAGGAATGAAGGCCGATGAGGCCTCTGATCTGCAGCAACGTATTACAGGAAAGGTGGTAGACGAAAATGGACGGCCGTTGGCTGGTGTTACTATTTCTGTTCAAGGACAGCGTGCAGGCGCAGTTACAGATGGGAATGGAGTATTTGCTTTGACTGTAGGATCTTCGGAGGTGTCTTTGTTGGTGACGTATGTAGGGTATCAATCCCGCACATTGCGTGCTAAGGCTAATATGGAGACGATTGTCTTGTCTCCTCAAGAGTCTACGCTAGAAGAAGCTACTGTGCAGATTAATACGGGGTACCAAACTGTTTCTAAGGAACGGATGACGGGAGCTTTTGGTTATGTCAGTGGTGAACAATTGGAACGAAAGCTGGCCACGGGCATTAAGAATGCGTTGGAAGGACAGATTTCGGGATTGGTTATAGACCGTACCGGGAATGTGGAGATTAGAGGGGTTTCTACTTTTACGGCACAGATGACTCCGCTTCTTGTCGTTGATGGCTATCCTATCGAAGGACGTCTTGAGGATTTGAATCCGATGAATATCAGTAGTGTTACTGTTTTGAAGGACGGTGTCGCAGCTTCGATTTATGGCTCTAGAGCGGCAAATGGTGTTATTGTAGTGACAACGAAGAATGGGCTTTCGGGTAAGCCGAGGTTACATTATTCGGGTTTCTTTAATGCTGTGCAACGTCCTAATCTCCGACGCTTGAACAAAGCGTCTTCGGCAGATTACATCGATGCGGAGATTGAATTGTTTAATCTTGATCCAGATGCCGCATCTCCTATGGACTCTTACAATATGAGCCGTGTGACCTATTTATTGATGCAGGTACGTGAGGGGAAAATCACAGAAGAGGAAGCGAATAGAGAAATTGAATCACTGAAAAAAGTAGATGGACTGAAACAGATTGAACAAGCCTTCTTTCGTCCAGAGACTAACCATCAACATAATATAGGTATTGGTGGAGGTAGTGAGGAATATACTTATAATATTGCTGTTAACTATTTGGCATCCCAACAGAATATAATCAACAATCATAGTAAGCGGTTGACTTTTGATCTGAAGAACGAATGGAAACCTTTTTCATTCCTGACGGCCGGAGCGTCTGCTAATTTTGTGGTTAATAACTCGGAGTCGAGTAGTATGTTGGTGACGAATCAATGGGGTACCAATCCTGTCGGTTATGATTTTTCAGCGCTGACAAGTTGGTCTCTGCAAACTATGCTACAGCCGTATACCAATTTATGGGATGAAGCAGGAAATCCTGCTCCTGTCTGGGGATTGAGTCAATATAAAGAGGAAACGTATCGGAATACACCAGGTATGAAACGCTGGGATTATAACCCGATAGAGGATTTTGATAAAAGCCGTTATACCGGCAAGTCGTTCTCGTCTCGTATTACTGGATTTTTACGGGCTCAGTTGCTGGCTGGTCTTACTGCAGAAATCGGTGGAAACTGGGAAAAAGGTAATACCTTGACACAGGGATTTCAATCAGGGGATGCTTATGATATCCGTATCGCTTATAATGATGCGACTTCTCGCTCTAATCCGGCCTTACATTATTTGCCAGAGGGGGGCGTGATTAACGAGAATAGGAATCTTAACGAGTCTTGGACGTTGAGGTCACAATTGAACTATAATACCATTTTGGGGGAAGGGAAGCATCGTATTCATGCTCTATTTGGAAATGAGGTTAGAAAGTTAACTTTTGATAATAATGAGCTAGCGTCACGATTTGGATATAATCCTATCGCTGGAAGTTTTATCCCTGTGAATATTAAAGACTATCTGGGAGGACTCTATGATTCGGACATGTTGTTTGAAGCAACTTTTCCGGGTATGACGAATGGCGAGTTTAAGTACAGGGATACTCGTTTTGTCTCCTGGTATGGTAATTCGTCATACGAGTATGATAATCGTTTTATCCTTAGCGGTAGTATCCGCATGGATATGACCAACTTCTTTGGTACAAGTAAGAAGTATCGATATAAACCGATGTGGTCGTTGGGAGGGACATATAAGTTGAGTAATGAAAAGTTCTGGGATAGCGAACTTGTGAATAAGTTATTTGTGCGTGGGTCTTATGGGATAAATGGTAATATTTCTTTGAATAATGGTCCATCAATGATTTTACGGGCAGGAAGTTATTCACCAACTACAGGCGGTATTGCTTATAATGTAGCTTCCCCTCCTAATGATCAGCTTCGTTGGGAAAAGACGACTATTGCGAATATCGGGATAGACTTTGGCTTATTCAAAAACCGAGTGGAAGGTTCTTTCGATTATTATAACAAGGAAAGTACAGATCTATTGACTGGCGATGCTATTGACCCAACTTTTGGATATGGTTCTTTGGTCCGAAATGTGGGGGCGATGCGTAATCATGGTATTGAGCTTGGCTTGAATGTACGGGTTGTAGAGGGAACTGATTTTCGGTGGATGGTGTCACCGAATGTCTCTTTGAATATTAATAAGGTGAATTACTATCGTGTGAACCGTACATCTCCAATACATTTGACTGCGGGTGCAGGAGTACTTGTAGAGGGGTATCCTGCAACGTCTTTGTGGGGATATAAATTTGCTGGATTGAACGATATTGGACAGACCCAGGTTTATAACAAAGATGGTCAGGTCATTCTTATCGGTGGGGCAAAAATTCCGGATATGGTATATCAAGGAACGCTAAGACCTAAATGGGATATGGCATTGACTAATAATTTTACTTATAAAGATCTGAATCTTTCATTTATGATGATTGCTAAACTTGGCCATAAATATCGTAAGGATGGGTTTGCGGGTTCGAATATCCAAACCAGGACAGTAGGGCAACGTTGGAATCCTGAATCTTCTACCAATAATACGATTTATCCTGTATTACAAAGTTGGAATATGGATATGTTTTATTTTCCTTTTATAGACCGTCTTATCGGGAATGCAAGTTATGCCAAACTACGCGATGTGACTCTGACGTATGATTTGAGCCGGTACACGAAATCATTGCGTATCCCCAATGCGCAGGTATATGTGCAGGGACGTAATTTGTTTTATGTGACCGCTAAGGGAGTGGATATCGATCCGGAGACTGCCGAGCAGAATATTTCTGGAGGTGCTACCTACGAAAAGGAACAATCCTTTAGTTCTCTGCCTGTGCCAAGAGAGTTTTTCATTGGTTTAAAAATCGGTTTCTAACAATTAAGATATTATTAGACATGAGAAGAAATATATTAACGATTCTATTGACGGGTCTTTTGATTAATAGTAGTTGTACGAAATTTTTGGATGTGAAACCTGTAGGTCAACTTATACCTACTAAGGTCGAAGATCTGGAGAATTTATTGAACAGTAATAATACAGTTGAACTGTTTTTTGTTGATAATAACAGAGGTAGTTTTTATGCTCACTTAGGAGATAATTTAAGGATTAGTGATAATCAGGCCAAATATCTGTTTTTGAACACGAATCCTAATGTAGAGCGTTTAGCTGCATATAAATTTTACTATCCTTACTTTGATCCGAATAAATCAGCTCCTACCTGGGACAATGCAATCTATAAAGCTGCGGGCATTTTTAATGTTGTGATTGATGAGGTTACGAAATTGAATGCTCAGGATTCGGATTTAGGTAAAATGCTTATCGCCCAAGCGAAGGCAGGTCGAGCGTGGAGTTATATGGTGGGTGGCTTGGCTTATGGTCCTATGTTTGATCCAAGTGGGAGTAATGATACCCGAGTATTACCTTATCGCAAAGCGAGCTCTCCAAATGAACCGCATCCTGGATTATCGACTACGGGTGAAATAATGGATTTAGTAGAACGAGACCTATTGGAGGCTCTAGATGCCCCTCTTCATGTTGCTAACCCATCACGTGCGAGTATTACTACGGTACATGCACTTTTGGCACAACTGTATATGTATAAACGGGACTGGGTAAAGATGTCGGAACATGCAGATCTAGCCTGGACGAAGGCGTTAAGCGCTAAGGGAAATGCCGATAATCTTATCTATAATTACAATGACTTCTTTTATAGACCAGATGACAATGCGACACCAACTCCAGGTACGGACGTGGAGACGGTGTTAGATCTACAAGGACCTGATAATTTGCATTTTCAGACCAATAATCGCGAATTTTTGCTTTTCAGGACAGGACCTGTAGGTACGAATAGTTATCCTTCTGATGAGTTTTTGAGTCTTTTTGATACGAATAGTGATAAGCGCTATAAGTTGTTTGCCCTGAAGAAATTGGGCTATTCGACTACTGTGGGTGGTGTGCGTTACAACGACGGGATACAGCGGTATTATATGAAGGATAGTAAGATGATCAGCAATGCAGGATTGACTTACCCAGAACTCTTATTGATGCGTTCGGAAGCCAATGCCCGAAATGGTAGGTTAGGACTCGCTTTACAAGACCTTAATTTGTTGCGTAAATATAGGTATAGCGGAAATACCACTGATTTGGCGGGAGGTAGTTCATTAGATAAAGATGCCTTGTTGTATGAGATTTTAAAAGAACGTCGTAGGGAACTCCCAATGGCTTCATTCCTGCGTGTATTGGATATAAAGCGTCTGGCTTTGGATAGTGGAAAGCCGTGGTGCAAGACGCGTATCGAACATGTCATTGATGGAAAGTCTTATGCTGCGGATGTGAAGAGTAAATACTATACCTTACAGATCAGTAATTCGATTATTTCCTTCAACCCACAATGGGGTTTGCAACCTAATAATGATTCTTATTTACCCGCTTCATTTTAGGACTAATAACTATATAAATGATAATAATTTAATCCGATGATAAAAACTATTATAAGTGTGCTATTGTGTGTGCCAACGCTGCTGTTTGCACAAAATGAAAAATATAAAATTGAAGGAGCTATTAAGAAGTCGACTCCGGGAGATAAAGTGTATTTGTCTTATCGTCTTGATGGAGAAAATGTACGTGATAGCTCGGATATTCGTCAAGGCAAATTTACCTTTTCAGGTATGTTGAACGGTCCGACACGGATATCGCTCACTGTAGCTCCGCAAAGACCTGATTTTGGAAGTGGAATGGGGGATACCTATATTCTTTATTTGGATAAGGGCAATGTACGTTTGAACGCAGATGATTCTATCCGAAATGCTACATTGATGGGACCTCAGTTGTCCACAGAGTTTGTTGCCTATTCTAAGCTAATCGAAAAACCTGTAAATGCTATCCGTGCTATTGAGCAACGTTGGTACGATGCCCCTATGGAACTGCGCGATGACGAAGATTTTATTAACGAGTTGACCACGTTGACTGAGCCTATTCGGGAGAAAAAGTATGGAATTCAATGGGAGTATATCAAGACGCATCCTAATTCTTACTTTAGTTTAGTAGCTCTCCAGGAGGTAGCTGGTTTAGAAATGGACGTACCATTAGTGTCTCGTTTTTTTGAGGCACTCCCTGCGGATTTGCGAAACTCTCCTGAGGGAAAGGTTTTCGCCCAGCGTATTGCTGTTGCTAAAACTACGGCGGTGGGAGTGATGGCGCCTGATTTTGTTCAGTATGATATCCATGATAAGGCCGTTAAGCTTTCTGATTTTAGAGGACAGTATGTGCTTTTGGACTTTTGGGCTTCTTGGTGTGGACCTTGCCGGGCAGAAAATCCTCGGGTGGTAGCTGCTTATCATAAATACAAGTCGCGCAATTTTACGATACTGGGAGTTTCCTTGGATAGTCCAGGTAAGAAAGCGAATTGGATCAAGGCGATAGAGGAAGATCAATTACCTTGGAATCATGTGAGCGATCTGTTGGGATGGAAGAATGCTGCGGCTACGCTGTATGGTGTACGCGGGATTCCTCAAAACTACCTTATAGGACCTGATGGGCGAATTGTCGCATTTAATCTTCACGGTGATGATTTGGATAATAAGCTTGCAGAGCTTCTGCCTTAGGGAACTTTTACAAAAAGAAAACGCCTGTAGCGGGGAGCTACAGGCGTTCTTAACTAACCAATTATTAACCTAAATTATGAATACACAAATATAAGACAGAAATCTGATTTGAAGTGTTAAGGTATTGTTAATATTTGTTTTGTTTCATTCTTGTTACATGGTATTTAATTTTGTGATATTTCATTTTAGTGAAATTATATTAACATTTCGGTCGGTTTTACCCTTTTAGACCACTAATTATACTTCCTACTATTACTGCTAGTACAATCAGGGTGATGATAATGTACATCGTGTCTTTTTCAATAATGAATCCTACAAGTGATCCAATCACACGAACTATAGGCGTACAGATGAGAAATAGAACGCCAAGTTGTATAATCTGTGGCACATTGATTTGCATGACACCCGATATTATCCCCGATATAGTGGTGTTTGCATTTGTCTCTCCAATAAATTCGGTATAATTGGGGATAGGGTCTTTGCCGTGTACCGTTAAGTAGAGCATACCGCCTATTATTAGGGTGATGGAGGCTAGTAGAACTCCAATACGGAGGATTTGCCCTACTAAGAGGGATATGTCTTTATCATTCCAGTAGTTTTTTGAGAATACATGTTTCATAGGTGTCTGGTTTTTTGGTCGTTTAGAATTTGTTTTGAAGGCCATTATAAATCATCTGCAATGCAACTAGAGTGATGGCTATAGCAAATATTAAACGTAATGTTTTGGGATTCATTTTTTTCAAAAGTTTCGAACCCGTGATAGCGCCACAAAGAACGCCTAGAATGACGGGGAAAGCAATACCTGGATCCATATAACCTCGCTGCAGGTAGACTACCGCTGAAGCTGCAGCTGTTACGCCAATCATGAAATTACTTGTAGTCGTACTTACCTTAAAAGGGATTTTCATTAGGCCATCCATTGCCAATACCTTTAGCGATCCAGAACCTATACCCAAGAGTCCTGATAGTACCCCAGCTACTCCCATAAGAGAAAAGCCTCCAACAATGTTCGTAAGTTTGTAGGGAACTTTTTGACCATGTAGAGGGTAGGTGCTATTGAGCTTTAGTTTTTCGGCGAGGGGAGATCCGCCCTCTAGAGCGTGTTCATTTTTCTTGCGCAATGTCATGATTGCTGAAAAGATAAGCACTACACCAAAAATTATTGCGATGGTGTTGGTCGGCATGTATATGGCTATTAATGCGCCTATTACAGCTCCTATTGTTGTCGCTATTTCTAAAAACATTCCCAATCTGATATTGGTAATTCCTTCTTTTACATAAGCTGTGGCTGCGCCAGAGGATGTGGCAATGGAAGCCAGTAAAGCAGCACCTATGGCATAGCGAATGTCAACATGAAATAGCAGAGTAAGAAGCGGAATAACCACGACCCCCCCACCTAAGCCTGTAAGTGAACCCAGTAATCCAGCAATGAAGGTTCCGAGAAATAAAATCAGTGTAAAAGTAAGTATTGTCATATTTATCGTTTTATGGGATTCGATAGCTTTGTGCAATAAAACTAAGTGGTCCTAAAGTCGGGGTAAACTTAATGGGATTTTATTGTTTTTAAAAACAAAGGGAGAGGAATAAATACAATTGTTACATGTCTAACGCAGATGAGTTCGATAAGATGGACTATCCTTTCTTTTTGGAGATGAGGAGCAGCAAGCTTACTTTAATCAATTTTGGTACTTGCCGAGTTTAGAAAAATAGGTTACTTTTGCATTTGATTTTTAAGTAATGTCTGTTATGTCGTTTCTTTCCGCATAATTACCATATCGCAATTTTACACGCCACACCTAGGGGTGTCGAGGCTATACTGCTATCTCTTGTCGAGAGATAAGGTATCGGACCTCCGATTCGATATGGGCCTACTCAATTTTTTATAATATATTTTTTACTGTCGATCTATAGCACTTATGTTGTAGAATAGGCTATTTTATACTAGAATTTGAGATGAATATTTATCCGGAAAACTTTGAACAGAAGTTGAATTTTGACGTAATCCGTGACCATATAGTGGCAAAATGTCTGAGCCCTCTGGGTGAGGAGTTGGTTTTTGCTATGTCATTTTCTTCAGATTATGAAACAGTAATAACAAATCTTATACAAACCCAAGAATTTGTGGAAATCATTCATTCTAAGGCTGATTTTCCGACAACTTACTTTTTGGATATGCGTCGTACGCTACTGGACGTAGAGCGTGACTTGTCTACCTGGCTGTCGGCGGAAGAGGTCGGAGACTTGGTGGACTCTTTGGGTACGATAAAATCGATTGTTGATTTTTTTATTTTATCAACCACAGGTGCTGTTTATCCTGAGCTTAAAAAATTAGCAGAGAGAGTTGCCGTTTTTCCTGTTATTATTGAGGAGGGGAGCAGACTTCTTGATAAATCTGGCCAGATTAGGGATAATGCTTCCCGTGAGCTTGCTTCTATCCGCAAGCGTAAAATAGAAGCGGAAAAAGATGTTGCGAGAAGTATGCAGGCAACACTTCGAAGTGCACAGAGTCAGGGCCTTGTGGCTAAAGATGTGCCTATTGATATGCGAGGTGGACATTTTTTAATTCCAGTTACTGCATCTAATAAACGTAAAATTAAAGGCGTGGTCCGGGATAGCTCTGGTAGTGGGAAGACTTTTTTTATAGAGCCCGAAGCTGTTGTAGAGGCTAGTTATAGGCTTCGCGAATTGGAAAATGACGAACGGCGGGAGATTGCTCGTTTATTAATGGTTTTTACCAATTTGGTGCGGGAGGAGCTGACTGCATTACTGCAAGCTTACACTTTTATGGGAACTATTGACTTTATCCGTGCAAAGGCTCTTTTTGCTATACGTATAGATGGCACGATGCCATTGATGAAAAATAGACCACACGTTTATTGGCATCAGGCTATACATCCTTTACTGGATATGATGTTACGGCAAGAGAACAAGAGAGCCGAGCCCCTAGGAATTTATCTCACGGAAGAATATCGCATCTTGATTATTTCGGGTGTCAATGCTGGAGGGAAGTCGCTTTGTCTAAAAACTACAGCTTTATTACAGTACATGCTTCAATGTGGTATTTTAGCTCCTGTTGGCGAAGACGCTGAAGGAGGTATTTTCGACCGTTTATTTTTGGATATTGGGGATGGGCAAAGTCTGGAAAATAGTTTGAGTACTTACACGTCTCACCTCACTCATATGCGTAATATTTTGTCATATCATGATGATCGAAGCTTAATCCTTATCGATGAGTTTGGAGGAGGTACCGAACCACAGATTGGAGGTGCAGTAGCTGAGACATTGTTGCAGCGATTTAACTCAAAAAGAAGTTTTGGATTGATTACAACCCATTTTCAAAATTTGAAACATTTTGCTTATCAGACAGAAGGTGTCCGAAATGCAGCTATGTTATACGACGTGGTTGGTATGCGCCCGTTGTATAGGTTGTCTATCGGCACTGCTGGAAGCTCTTATGCTTTTGAAGTAGCACGGCGTATAGGTTTGCCCGAAGATGTTATTAATGAGGCCTCAGGCAAGGTTGTCTGCCAGGGGTCGGATTTGGCTGAATATGAAATTAATCGTATAGAAGAAAAGAATATTACTTTACGCGTTCATCAAAAAATTGAAGAGGCCGTTTCTGAGGTATGTCTAATGACAAAAAGTACTTCAAAAAAAGAGGAGGACGCATTGCTTAATGTCGGTTATTCTGTTCGCCTAAAAGGGGAGCAACTTGTAGGAACGTTGTTAGAAATTAGAGGTGAATTGGCAACTGTTGCGTTTGGAAATTTGCAAAGTAACATCAAGTTATCTCGTCTTGAGGTAGTAAACAGCGTAAAAGGCAAGTAGCCAAATAGATTCTTATCATTATAACTTCATAATTTCACATCTATTGGTGTGAAATTATGAAGTCTTTTTATCGATTAATCAGCTGTTTTTAACACATTTCTATATACATATTTTGTATATATATGGCGTTTGGCAAAGCGTGCGGGAGAATCTGAATTGATTAATTTAATGTATTCATTTTTAGGTACATTAAAGTACTCATATTTACTTCCGTCTAGAAAGGTTAACTTTAAAATATGACTTTCCCATTCGAAATCTGCTATTGACGAATTTGTAATAGTTTCTTGATAGATCGGTAATTGATTTTGTAATGTCTCTGGACAGATACTCACTAAAAAATGATAAGCCTCGATCATTTCTTTGCTTTTTTCTTCTGCAGCAAGGAGACCTGCTTGATCGTTGGCAAATCGATCAGGATGACATTCCTTCATGATTTGGCGATACCGCGATTTTAATGTGCTGAGATCGACTTTGTTATCTACATCTAATAGTTTTCTGTAGTCCGCTATTTTTTTCATGGCGCAAAGGTAATGATTCTCATGTAGTAAATCAGGTGATTTGTAAAAAATACAAGAAAGTATAGTTGTCGGGATTAGGTTGGAAGTTAAGGGGATATGGAGTTAGGGTAGACATCATTCTCAGAAATACTCTATCAGCAGTAAATAAATGTTATTTTTGAAGACTACATTTTAGAAGATTACTTACCCGGAGGAAAATGCTAATTTCGGTGTTTTGAAGAGATATCAAAACGATGAAGTGGTCAATTCCCTACTCGACAAATGTGTACAGGTATGTCGATCTTACGATGCAGTTTGGATCAATGAATATTTGGAAAGCCCCCTGATTCAGCGTTTTAAAGCCAAAGGATTTGTGCAGCAGGAGGGGGGGGGGCATCAATACGACGATTTGTCTTTGGAATCGCAATACTTGGTCCTATCTATTTAAATATTTTCTTTTTTTCAGAGTCTAGTAGTCTAACACTCCTTGCTTGTATATACCCAATAGTAGGTATGTGCGTATTACTTTGTATTGTTTATATTTGGCGCAACCAAATATCAATAATATGAAATTAAAATCTTTACTTTTTACCGCAATTTTTTGTGTGTCATCAGCTGGCTCTATAGTATTTGCTCAGCAAGCTGAGAGTGAGCCCAAAAACATGGTTAAACTCAATGTACTTCCCTTAATGAGCGGGAAGTTTGCGTTTGAATACGAACGCATGATTAAGGAACGGATTACAGTAGGTGGAACCGTTAGTTTTAGACCGAGCAAGGGTTTACCTTTTTTATCTACGGTACGAGATATCGTTGATAATGAGGATTTGAATGAGTTTTTGGATGGGTTTAAGAGTGGTAATTTTTCTATAACTCCAGAAGCTCGGTTTTATACCTCTAAACGTGGGCCATTTCGTGGGTTCTATGTTGCCCCTTATCTTAAGTATACAAACTATTCGCTGAAAGCACCATTAAACTATGACCTTGAATTGACTACCTCTGGACAGACGTTTAATGAAAGTGGTTCTATACCTGTTAAGGGTAGTTTGAATGCTTATACAGCAGGGGTTTCCGTTGGATTCAATTTTCGGTTAATGGACAATTTGCACTTGGATTGGCGTTTGATTGGACCGGGATATGGGTTTGCTAATGGAAGTTTAGGAGGGCAGAAGAAGCTTACGATCGAAGAACAAGAACAAATACGTAAGGAATTGGATGATATTAAGGATGCTTTATCCGATTTGCCTGTATCTGTTAAAATGAAGTATGACGTGCATGGAGAAGGTGTGGATGTAAAAGTTTCGAAGAGCCCTTGGGCAGGGATACGCTCTGGGCTGTCTATCGGTTACCGCTTTTAGTAGATTTAATTCAAGAAAAAGGAGTCTCAATAACGAGACTCCTTTTTCTTGAATATATATAATAAACCAATATCTTATTACTATAATAATGTACGGCGTAGTTCCTCCTCTGATTTTGGGGAGAGATAGGACAATGGTATATCCAGTACGGTGCGCGCACCTATCTGCCCTTGTTTGGCCATTTTGCCAACCGCTCGAGCACACGCGACCAATACGCTGGCTGTAAACTCAGGATTGCTCTCCAGTGTTAGGCTAAACTCAATACGTTGCTTGGCCCCACTACCAGATACCCCAGAACGGAATACAATTCCTCCATGTGGCATGGTGCCATGATTTTGCGCTAACTCCTCTTCACTGATAAAATGGACGGTTGTGTCATAATCGGCGAAGTAATTAGGCATTGATTTTATTGTCTCTTCAATGGTTTCTTTATCTGCACCTTCTTCTGCTACCAGATAACACACCCGTTTGTGCTTTTCTGCTGTCGATAGGACAGGATTTTCGCCCGAGCGCACCTTTTCCAAAGCGCTATCGATAGGTATCGTATATTGCACCCCATTTTTTACACCCGTTACCCTTCTTACAGCATCTGAATGTCCTTGGCTCAATCCTTTACCCCAGAAAGTATAATCTTCACCTTCAGGAAGTACGCTTTGTCCAATTAATCTTGCCAGGGAGAATAATCCAGGGTCCCATCCCGTAGAGATAAGGCTCAAGGTTTTACTCGTTTTGGTACATGCATCTACCTTGTCAAAATATTCCGGTATTTTGGCGTGTGTATCAAAACTGTCAACAGTATTGAAGAATTTTGATACTTCTAATACTTGTTCGGGTAGGTCTGTAGACGAACCGCCGCAGAGTATCATTACATCTATTTTGTCCTGATAGTCTGTTATATGGTCCATCTCGACGGCTGGCCCTTCACAGTGCAGAGTTGCAGGAGGTCTTCTTGTAAATACAGCTATAAGCTCCATATCTGGATTTTGCTTAATTGCTTTTTCTACGCCCTTTCCCAGGTTGCCATACCCCACGATACCTATCCTCAAAATATCTTTATTGTCCATGTTAAGATTTGAAAAATTAGTGTTTAAGTTTGAAGTAGCGAATCTACAAAAAAAAGAAAAGTTACTAAGGGTTCCTTTACTTTAATCTTTGCCTAATTTTTCAGGAAGGTATTTCCAATATCTTCTGGGTACGTGTTGTAGATGCAGTTTCATGTTTTTTCGCGCTTCTATATTGGTACTTTTGAAATAGCTCTGCCATAATGCGGTGTATCGACTGTCCTCTATGTCCAATTCGATGTGATTGGACGAGTGCTGTAATGTCTTTGATTGTTCCTTAGGTAGCGTTACTTCTGTTACCGTCTGAAGATTATAGTGTATACCATATTGACGTTTATTATCATAGATCAGCCACAGTTGATCAGCATATCGGTTTTTAAAAAAGGATATGATCAAAGGTAAAACATTAAAGTCAGGTTCTATGATAGCGACATACATTCCATTAGCATCTTTTTGGAACCTGACAAAAGCTTTCATGCGATGTCGCTCTCTATTGACTTTTCGTAGTGCCTGATGATATTTGAGCACCCGCTCGTCACCATAATTTTGAAGGATGGAAGTATTGTTTTTAAAAATCTGTATTATCAATTCAAAGATAATCTGCTGTATTTCCAGTTCTTCGGAAAGAAAGGCTTTCCAAAATTCTGTAGCCTTGCTTTGAGGGAGTATTTTATATAATCCTTTAAGTACACGGTCTGATTTTTCACTATCGGAACTGATGTGCTTGATTTGGTCAAACAATGCTCCTTGTAAATCAGCGTCTAGCGCCATTTTTACGTTATGCTCTTTGTATTCAAAAGCGGTGAATACGGCTGTAAGAAGTCCTTGGTAGCTGCCGTCGTAACTATAGATCATGCTAAAACAAGGATAGTTGCGTTATTGCTGGCTGGTTGCGGGTTGTACCATGTAGAATATTTCTGCGCACATTCTCCATTTTCATATCGCCCAAAGGAATAAGGGAGTCTGCACAGGTCATAAAGTGCCGAGCACGATTGTAAGCTATGCCCATTTTTTTCAACTGGT
This sequence comes from Sphingobacterium yanglingense, assembly GCA_040395455.1. Lineage (GTDB taxonomy): Bacteria > Bacteroidota > Bacteroidia > Sphingobacteriales > Sphingobacteriaceae > Sphingobacterium > Sphingobacterium yanglingense_A. Next base: position 40,378 of record JBEBQJ010000018.1, read on the forward strand.
ACTCGCGGAGTTTTCCGAATTTTCGTGCTTGGATTATTTTCATGGCAGATTGTCTTCCTATACCAGGGATACGTATGATTGTCCAGTAGTCTGCAGTGTTTATATCGATTGGGAATAAATGGGGATGACGCAGTGCCCAGCTCAACTTGGGGTCTATCTCCAGGTCTAGGTTTTGGAATTCAGGGTTTAAAATCTCTTGGACCTTAAAACCATAGAACCGCATTAACCAATCCGTCTGGTATAATCTGTTTTCTCGAACAAGGGGAGGTTTTGTCCCTATTTGTGGGAGCAGACTGTCTGTATTTGCAATCGGTATATAGCCAGAGTAGTATACTCGCTTTAAGTTATAGTTTGTGTAAAAATCGTTGGCTACCTGCATAATTTGGTAATCATTTTCCGGAGTTGCACCAATGACCATTTGTGTACTTTGTCCTGCGGGAACAAAAGAAGGGATATGTTTGAGACTCTTTTGTTCGTCTTTGTATTGTTTTAATTTATTATTTACAAAAGCCAATGGCTTTCTAACCGAATCATGATCTTTTTCTGGGGCCACCAGTTTTAATCCTGCATCTGTAGGAAGTTCGAGATTAATACTCATTCTATCTGCGTATAGCCCTGCTTCCTGAATCAGTTCTTCACTTGCTCCGGGGATAGTCTTTAGATGTATATATCCATTATAGCGCTCCTCGCTGCGAAGTTTTTTGACAATACGAAGTAACCTTTCCATGGTATAGTCTGCATTTTTGAATATACCGGAACTCAGGAACAATCCTTCGATGTAATTGCGTCGGTAGAAATTCATTGTTAGTTGTACGACCTCTTCCACTGTAAAGGCAGCCCGTTGAATATCGTTTGAACGTCTACTGACACAGAAAGCACAGTCATAGATACAATGGTTGGTCAAAAGTATCTTTAGAAGGGATACACATCGGCCATCCTCAGTATAGGTATGACAAATTCCAGAATAGGACGCATCTCCTATGCCGCCTGTATTTTTTCTTTTGGATCCCGACGAGCTGCAGCTCACATCATATTTTGCAGCATCAGCAAGAATTTTTAGTTTTTCTTCGAGTCTTTCCATAGCATCAAAAATACTAATTTTATTAGCATTTTTGATGCTATTTTATCTTTAAGGTATTTATACTGTTATACTATCCAATCCCAATATTTTATCTAATGTACCGGGTTGCGCACGAAATGCCACCCCAAAGCGATTCAGGGCATTGATAAGGGTAATAATCATCGTCAATTGCGCTATTTCTACATCAGAGAAATGAGCTTTTACAGATTGGTATAGCTCGTCATTCGTACTTTCTGGGCTAAGGCGTGTCAGCGCTTCGGTCCATAAGAGGGCTGCTTTCTCTTTCACTGAAAATAGGTCAGACTCTTGCCAGCCCGTGAGATGTAACAGGCGAAGACGATTTTCGCCATCTCGGACAGCTTGTTTAGCGTGAATATCGACACAGAATAAGCAACCATTTATCTGAGATGCGCGCAAACGTACCAGATGTATAAGTAAATGGTCTAATGAGGAATTGCCTGCTAGTGTATCCAGTTCTATTAGTTTACCATAGGTAGCGGGTATCAATGGACTGTAGTTTAATCGTTGTGCCATAATCTTTTATTTTTTGATATACCAAAGGTACAGTGATGACACGTTTAAAAACTTGAACAGGTTCAAGAAGTGATTTTACGTCTTAATTTACT